>CAMVHW010000029.1 GCA_947167395.1 uncultured Bacteroidales bacterium | reverse complement strand
GGGCAATAGTCTGCTGGTGCCTATGTTCCTCCTGAGTGTAGGTATGATATGTGATGTACGAGCCTTTGCCGGCGGGTGGAGCACCATTATGTTGGCTTTGGTGATGATAGGTAGTAAGATGGCAGGTAAGTGGTTGGCTGCTTTTGTGGCGCAACAGCAGTGGCATTTGTCGTCCACCGAGCGTCGTTTGATGTTTGCTCTTACTCACGCCTCCTCGGCAGGCACACTGGCTATTGCCACCATAGGGTACAATATAGGTGTGTTTGAGGTTACTATACTTAATGCCGTCATTATTATGGTGCTGGTTCTGTGTACTCTCTCGTCGTTCTTTACCGAGTCTTCAGCCAAGCAACTTGCCCTTCAAGAGGACTCACACATGGATGCCGACCGTTTGGAGGAGAGATGGCAACTCATTGCTCTGTCGGGAAGTGAAACGGGAGTGAGAGAACTTGCCACCGATGCCGGTCTGCCTCACGCCGATATGCTATGTATGAGAGACTGGCAGGACATACAGCGAGCCATACGGCAACAGACCTGCTCTATGGCTATCTATAAAGAAAGACAGCCGCTTAATACTATCTTGCGATTGCGTGTTATTGTTCCTCGTTATGCGGAGAAGGAGCGCGACTTCATTACCTCCTTCGGCTTTGTAAGAAGGCTGTCGGGAGGTATAGGAGCCAAGGTGGTGTTCTATGCTAATGAAGATACGGAAAAGGTGCTGCGCAAGATGTGCAGACGCGAAGGTAAGCAGTTGCTCGCTCGCTTTGAGAGATTGGACAGTTGGGACAAAGTGAAAGACATAGCACGCCAACTGCAAGAAAACGATATGTTGGTACTACTTCTCTCGCGTCCCGACACTGCCGGTTATGACCCTATGTTCCGTACTGTGCCTGACATATTAAAAGACGACAACATAAACAATAGTTATGTTGTCGCCTATCCGGAGCAGTTAACCGATAGTTGGGAGAACGATAGGTATCTGTAATTTTTTCTTAACGGTTGAAGAAATAGCGTACGCCAAGCGAAATGCCGTACAAGCCATAGTGGTTGAAACCGTATTTACCACCATAGTTATTTACGCCAAAATTAGGACGCCAATCCAGTGACAGTTGGAAGGGGAACCAGAAGTCATACTCTATACCCGCATGTCCTGCCACACCGGCATACCACCAACCGTTGGTATTATTGGTCTTGAAGACGAATCCGCCGGCTCCACCGACACCCATATACCAGTGCCAAGCACCTTCATAATCCCAAGGAATAGGAGCGTTGAAGGGGTCAATCCAGTCGTATGTAACGTGACCACCAACACCAAAACCTGTACCTAACGGCAACATAACATTGGCTGCTACGTCAAGCATATTACTCTCGCCAAAAGCGTGTTCGTAAGATATGGAAGGATAGTAACCGAGGTTAACACCGACTGCGCGAGGTTGAGCCGAGACAATAGCAGCACTGCTCATAACAAGCAAAGCGGCTAACAGAAGTTTCTTTTTCATAATCTGTGTTTTTATTTTAACGATTGAATTATACTGCTCAAAAAAAAGCGCGCAAAAGTAGCGCGTTTTTTATTATAAGCAAATAAGAAAAGAAAACTTAATTTGATTTTTTTAGAAGCCATACCAACAGCCGAGGCGACAGGTTTAGCAGTATAGCCTTTGTCTTTGCATTGCGGGACATATATCGCGTGGAAAGTGGCAACAGGTTTTGCTGCTTGAAGAAAGCAATAGTGTCATTGATGATTTGCGGTTGGTGTCGAGCCACCAATAGAAACATATTCAGAGCATTATGAGAACGCATCATACGATACCATTGCTTGGCTCCGTTGTGCTTAATATGTAATGCTTGTTCAGAGAGTTGTTGTTCCACGAACTTATACCCGTCTATTTTGCGTTGTATGTATTTAGGGTCGCTTGAACGAACGAGCGAGGTGGGGTGCAAGACATAGTGTTGAACGCGCTTTGGGGTAAGGTTCATACGCTCCACCTTTTGCAGAACAAGCGGCAGCCACGGAGTGTCGTCAAAATAGTCCCCTACAAAACACCAAATCTCGTTGTCTGTTATCATTTGGCGACGAAAAATGTATGTCCATATATAGCAAGTGTTTTGCAGCCGTTGAGCCATATAGTCGCAGCCGGACATAAGTTGAGGAGTGTAGTCGAAGGGTATTGGGTACTTGCTTTCCTGTGCCGGTTGGTGCTGTTCGTCTTCGCAGAAGTAGTTGAAGCGCAGTGCGTCCAACTGCTCGTCTTCCATCTGTTTGAGCAGAACGCCGTAGGAGTGTGGCTCAACATAGTCGTCAGGATCGACAAAGCACATATACTTGCCTGTTGCCTGTTGCATACCGTTATTGCGTGCTCCTGACGGACCTTGATTGGCTTGTTGAAGAATAACAAAAGTGTCGGGATATTGTTGTTGGTATTGGCGTGCTATATCTGCCGACCGGTCGGGACTACCGTCGTCAATACATATTATCTCCATCTCGTTTAGTGGCAGGTCTTGCTGCAAGAGCGAGTCAAAGCATAAGGGTAGCCATTGAGCGGAGTTGAACATTGGTACTATGACGGATAGTTGTTTCATTGTCTTATTTGAGGTGGTTGGACTGGTTGCAAGGGATTATCTCTCCCGAGATGCAGCGGCTGGCATCGGAGAGCAGGAAGGTGGCTGTTTCGGCTATCTCTTCGGGCAGGATAAAGCGTTTGCCCACTGCTCCTTTGAGGTAGAGGTCGTCGTAGTATTCAGGCTTGTCGGCTGTGTTGGCAACCACTCCCGGGGCAATGGCATTGACGTGTACGCCTCTTGTGGCAAACTGACGAGCCAAGCCAGCAACTATATTGCCTATGGCTGCCTTGGTCATACCGTAAGGAGCATCGTCAGGATACAAGCCTCGTTCGGATGTGATAAACAACACCGAAGACGAGTCTATCTGGTTGTCAGTAACGTGTTTTAGAAAGGCTTGCGTCAAGAAGAAAGGACTCTTGACATTGGTCAGGAACTGCTCGTCATAACTCTGCTCACTAACGTTAAGAAAGCCTTTGTCAAGGTTACATATACCCGCATTATTGACAAGAGCGTTCAGTCCGTCCATTTGTTCGGCTGCTTGCTGAACGAGTCTGTTCAAGTCTTTGATGTTATTCAGGTCGTAGCATATATACTTGCAATTCAGTTGTTCGGCAGCCTCTTTCAGAGTCTTTTCGTTGCGACCCACAATAAGCACCTCCGCACCTTCTTTTATGAACCGTTGTGCCATACAATAGCCTATACCTCGTGAGCCGCCGGTAAGGAGTATCTTCTTGCCTTTCAGTTGCTCATTAGGGTCATTAGGACGTATGTTGGCAGGCACACGCATAACGGGTATGCCTTTTATCAGCCATTGGGAAAGACGATACAGGTAAGTCTTAATTGCCATAGAGTAAGGTTGTTATAGTAACAGACGTTTTTAGACGTTGCTATTTATGGTTTGAGTATATGCCATTTCTCCAACTTAAAGAGCACGCGTTCCGCGAACCTTACCAAGCCCCATAGATGGTGTTTTCGCAGTCTGTCCGACATAAACATTACGTCGTGATAGCGGTCATAGTCGGGCAGTATGCCTTGCGGTATCATTTCTTTAAGAAGGTGTTTCCTTTCTTCTTCCAATATGTCGCGTCTTGTTTCGGATATGCCGCCCATATCGAATATGGTTACCAAGAGATTGGTATGCTTTACGCGGGCTGTGCCTAATATGATAGACTGAACATAGAACTTCCAGTCGGAGCAAATCTTCAGACTCTCGTCATACAGTCCGTAGGTGTCAAACAGTTGGCGGCGTATGTATGCAGGCGAATGATTAAGGCAGCCGTGATAGAAGATCTTGAGCGTTACATCGGTATAGGCGGGACCTCGGTCGTTATAGGTGTGTCCGTCGGCAAACACCTTCTTCATATTACCATAGAGTATGTCGGGGTAGTCGTGTTCTTTAAGGGCGTTCAACATCTTTTCCGTTACCTCTTTGTCGGCAAGTCGGTCGCCCGAATTGAGGAACTGACAATAGTCGCCGTGGGCTCTTATGATACCCTTGTTCATAGCATTATATATGCCCTTATCTTTCTCGCTCACCCACTGTACGTTATATGCTACTCTCTCTGCGTATTGGCGTATGAGGTCGCTACTGCCGTCCGTCGAGCCGCCGTCAATAAGAATATGCTCCACCTCGGCTTTGTCTTTCACCCATATAGTCTGCTGCTCTATACTCTGAAGCGTCAGTTGAAGTCCGGCAGCGTTGTTATAGTTGATAGTGATGATACTGAGGTGCATATTATTCCACGGTTACTGATTTGGCAAGGTTGCGAGGTTGGTCCACATTGCAGCCTTTTAGGCATGCCACGTGGTAGGAGAGCAGTTGCAGGGGGATGATAGCCAAGAGGGGACTGAGACACTCTGCCGTGGCAGGTATGCAAACCGTCTTGTCTGCCATTTGACTTACTTTCTTGTCGCCTTCGGTTACGATAGCCATCACGTGACCTTGACGGGCTCGTATCTCCTGTATGTTGCTAACCAACTTGTCGTATATAGGGCTGTCGGTTGCTATTGCCACCACCGGCATATCTTGCGATATGAGTGCTATCGGTCCGTGCTTCATCTCTGCTGCCGGATAGCCTTCAGCATGTATATAACTGATTTCTTTCAGTTTGAGAGCACCTTCCAATGCAGTGGGGTAGTTGTAGCCACGACCTATATATAGCACATTAGGAGCAAAGGATATAGCCTGTGCCATATCTCGGATAGTATTCTCTCGCTTAATGATTTCGCTTGCTTTTTGAGGCAGAGCCTGCAATTCGTTGACCAATGAGCGATAACGGCTTTCAGTGATAACACCTTTGCGATAGCCTAAAAGGATGGCAATCATCATAAGTACAGTTACTTGGGCGGTGAAAGCCTTGGTGGAAGCCACGCCTATCTCCGGACCTACCATTGTATAGATGACGCTGTCAGAAGCACGAGGAATAGACGAACCAATCACATTGCATATACTAACCACTTTGGCTCCGTTTTGCTTGGCTTGGTCTATGGCTGCCAGTGTGTCGGCTGTCTCACCCGATTGGGATATGGCTATTACTATATCGCCTTTTTGAATGACAGGATGGCGGTATCTGAACTCGGACGCATAGTCTGTTTCCACAGGTATATGCGCCAATTCTTCTATGGCATACTTGCCTGCCATACCGGCGTAAAGCGATGTGCCGCAGGCAGTTATGATAATACGCCGAGCGTTGAGCCACATATCTATATCCTTATCCACTTCGGGAAGACATATTTCGTTCTCTACCAAGCGCGAACGCATACAGGCTGCCAACGACTGGGGCTGCTCACATATCTCTTTGAGCATAAAATGGGGATAACCGCCTTTTTCCAAGTCGTCCACGGTCATCGTTATGTGCTGTATGGAATACGGTCTTTCGTGTCCTTCTAAATCGCTTATTTGAGGCTTTTGTCCCTTATGGAGCACTACCATCTCGCCGTCTTCAAGGTAGATGATACGCTGGGTATATTCGATAATAGGTGAAGCGTCCGAACCGAGGAAGTACTCATCGTCGCCCACACCCACCACCAACGGACTGCCCTTGCGTGCTGCCACTATGGTGTCGGGCATAGCGTTATCCAACACGCATATAGCGTATGAGCCAACGGCTTGTTGAAGGGTGCGACGCACTGCCTCTACCATAGTCAAATGCTCAACCTCTTGTATATAAGCAATCTGTTGAGCAATAACTTCCGTGTCGGTATCGCTATTGAAATGCACACCTTGTTTCAAGAGGTTGGCTTTCAGTTCGGCATAGTTCTCTATTATTCCGTTGTGCACGATGGCTATTCTGCCGTTTTGCGACACTTGCGGATGGGCATTGGTATGGTTAGGTATGCCGTGTGTAGCCCAACGAGTGTGAGCAATACCTATACTGCCTGTCAGGTCTTGACTACGAGCCGTATCTTCCAATGCCGACACTTTGCCCTGCGATTTATATACATTAAGCACTTGTTGAGGATTGATGAGTGCCACGCCGGCACTGTCGTACCCTCTGTATTCCAAACGGTGCAGACCCTTAATGAGAATAGGGTAGGCATCTCGTTTGCCTATATATCCTACTATGCCACACATACTTACTGATTATTATTCATAGGCTCCCATTTGAAGCATATTAACCTCTTTAGGGGTCAGGAAGCGATATTTGCCTCGTTGTACATTCTTTTTTGTCAATCCTGCAAAACTTACTCTGTCTAATTGAGTTACGCGGTAGCCCACTTGCTCAAACATACGCCTGACAACGCGGTTTTGACCCGAATGAATCTCCAAACCTATGTGCAGACGGTCTTCTTTGGGGAACTCCAGCGCATCGGGAATAACTTTCTCGCCGTCAATCATCACGCCGGCTCTCAGTGTCTGCTCGTCCTCTTCGCTCAGTTCCTTGTCGAGAGTGGCAGCATAAATCTTTTTCTTCTCAAACTTAGGGTGTGTCAGTTTGGCAGCGAGGTCGCCGTCATTGGTGAGCAGCAGCACGCCGGTCGTGTTTCTGTCCAAACGACCGACCGGGTAGATACGCTCTTTGCAAGCGTTGCGGACAAGATCCATAACGGTGAAACGCTCTTGCGGATCCTCGGTGGTGGTAACGGTGTTCTTGGGTTTATTGAGCAGGATATATATTTTCTGCTCGCGACGAATAGGTTGGTCGTGAAACATAACCTTGTCGGTGGGCAGCACTTTGGCACCGAGGTTATTAACCACTTCACCATTTACTCTGACCACGCCTGCTTGTATGAAGTCGTCTGCTTCGCGTCGCGAGCATACACCGGCATTGGCAAGGTATTTATTAAGACGAATAGGTTTGGTGGGGTCTTCGTATTGTTGTTTGAAGAGTTGTCGTTTGCGATTATTATATACGCTTTCGTTATAACGTTGGGGTACAGCCTCGCGGTGAATACGCTGGCGAACACGGCGTGTAGGTTCGTTCCCGTCGTTTTGTCGGCGCGGACTCTCGTCCACACGACGACCCTCCTGACGGGGGGAGTAGGTGTTTCTCATCATAGTTAATTTGTTTAATTTAACGCAAAAAACTCTGAGCTGTTTCTCTTTGGTAAAACAGTTCAGAGTCTTTCTTTCTACTTACAAATCGGAACGGACAATGCGTTCCCATTCCCCATTCTTATGCCTCCGAGGCATGTTCTACTGCCAATTTACCGCGGTAGTAACCGCAAGAGGGGCAGACGGTGTGGTAAATGTAGTGTGCACCACAGTTGGGGCAAATAGCCAAAGCAGGCATCTTAGCCACGTCATGAGTACGACGCTTGGCTTGTCTGGTGTGCGATTGTCTTCGTTTAGGATGTGCCATATCTGTTTGATTTTATTTAATTATTATTATATTCTTATGCCTCTTCGGGGTCCTCGGCTTGGTAACGAAGGTGGTCTTGGAGAAGAGCAATCATCTGTGGATTGCAACCATCTTCGGGGTGACAATGTACCAAGGGAAGATTAACGGCACTCAGTTCGTATGCTAACCAACAAAGATCCAGTTCTTTCGTATGCGGCTCAACGTCAAAGTCATCTTCTGCCTCAACCGACATATCCACTCTGTCAAGACAGCGGTCGCAAGTCATTCCTACTTGACCTTTAACGCTGATATGCAACTTTATATCGTCCTCTTTCACAGTTAAGTGAGCAACGGCGTTAACCTTGCCGCCCACTATCTCCGTCTTATAAATACCTTGAAAATAAGCATCGTCCAACTCATATTCGTACTCATATACGCCGTTCTTCAAACTATCAAGAAGGATAATATCTTGTGTCAGTCTTTCCATTCGTTTTGCGCAAAATCGGCGGCAAAAGTAGAATGAGCCGTTTGATTATGCAAATTAAAATGCGTTATCAGTTTATTTTTCTTATATTTGGCTGCTTTAATCATCTCTTAGCAAGCAGGATGACGTTCTCCACGTGCTGGGTATGAGGGAACATATCCACGCTTTGAACGGCTTGAACACTGTATTGTTCGTCCATAAGTGCTATATCGCGTGCTTGGGTGGCAGGATTGCAACTGACATACACTATCCTTTGCGGTTCGGCATTGAGTATGACCTTGACGACATCTTCGTGCATACCGGCTCGTGGCGGGTCGGTGATGATAACGTCGGGCCTGCCGTGGGCGGTGATAAAGTTGTCGGTGAGTATGTCTTTCATATCTCCGGCATAGAAAAGAGTATTGTCAATGCCGTTGATTTGCGAATTGACCTTGGCATCTTCTATGGCTTCAGGTACGTATTCTATACCTATGACCTTGCTTGCTTGGCGTGCAACGAAATTGGCTATTGTGCCGGTGCCGGTATAGAGGTCATAGACGAGAGGCTTGTCCGTGGCAGGTGAGGAAGAGTCAAGCGGTTGGAAAGCAAATTGGCGCGCCACCTTATACAGTTCGTAAGCCTGCTCGGTATTGGTTTGGTAGAATGATTTGGGGCCTACCTTAAACTGTAAGTCCCCCCTCTGTTCCATTATATGGTCCTGACCGTAGTAGGTAAGGATATCTTGGTCGCCTATGGTGTCGTTCATCTTCTGATTGACGCAGTAGAGCAGACTGACAATCTGCGGGAAACAGGTGTGTATGTCGTCTAATAACTGTTCGCCCATTTTTGTGAGCGGTTCGCCAAACACCACCACCACCATCATCTCGCCCAAGTGGTTATTCCTCATCATAAGGTTTCTTAACTGCCCTGTGTGTTGTCTTTCGTTGTAGAAAGTCATCGAATGGTTAATGGCAAAATTGCGAATAAAATTGCGTATCTCGTTGTTGATGGCGGGCATAAGGTGGCACTCGTCAATATTGAGCACCTTGTCAAAACAGTTAGGTATATGGAAGCCCAGTCCGGGAGTGAAGGGTACGCCGGCTTTCATCTCTTCGGTGGTGAGCCACTGATGTTCGGCAAAGGTGAACTCCAACTTATTGCGATATTCATATATATGTTTGCTGCCGAGTATGGGCTTGAAGGGTGGCAGTTGGACTTTGCCTATCCGTTGCAGGTTGTCTTCCACCTGTTTTTGTTTCCACCTAAGTTGTTCTTCGTAAGGCAGTATCTGCCATTTGCAGCCCCCGCATATACCATAGTGTTTGCAGCGGGCTTCGCAGCGTTGGTCGGACGGCTTGACTATACGTTCCACTCGTGCCTCCATAAAGGAGTGTTTCTTGCGTGTTACTTGCAGGTCAACCACATCACCGGGTACGCAGTATGGCACAAACACCACCTGACCGTCTATGCGGGCTATGGCTTTACCCTCGGCAGCCACTGACTCTATCTCTATATCTTTTAATAAAGGAAGGTTCTTTCTACCCATCTTATTCGTGTTCTAAATAGTTAATACATTGTTCAAACAGTTCTTCTCTCTCTCTAACACTTTCCAACATAAATGCCAGCACGATTATCTGCCTTCCCGTTGCCACTGCGGCACATAGACCGGTGTCGGCATATCGTGCCATTCGCTCACCTACCATAGTGGGTTCTATGCCGTCCGGCGACTGGCAGGGCAGGACATACTCATTAGGTTGAGTAAAGAGATGATAGGTCTTGGTGCTTTCGTTTTTGGGTTGCCAAAAGATAATACCGCTTTGTGAGGCGTCGGGTGCTTTTCGGAGACAATGGAGAGTGGTCTGTGCCCATACGGACAGAGCCTTGTCAGTCATTCCCGATGCTAAATATGAGCCGCTTATGAGCAGGTCGCCGCTATTGTGTATATGTTGCTCTATCATCTGTCTTTGGTGAGCAGAGAGAGCTGACAAGCCTTCTTGCTGTTTGCCGAGAGTGAGGTCTAATAAGGATATATTATCATTGTCGTCCCAAGCCTCCAACGAGGTGCTGATGTAGGAGTAGCCTTTTCGTTGCAGCATCTCGCCGTGTAGCAGAGCATAGTCGAAGGTGTTGCCTTTGGTGAACAAGTAGGCATAGTCGTTGGCGCACATACCCCAACCGCACTCATCATCGCTGACCCATTGGTGCCGGCGCATATAGTCCGTCTGCTCACCTATATACGACACGTCTGTACCATAGGGTATGGCATACGAGCGAGGCAGTATGCCTCCGCTGAGGCTGTCGCCAAGGTTAATCTCAGGTGCAGACACTTGCGTAAAACCGGTTACTATGAGTGCGCGTTTGGTGTCTTGCTCGGATATGTAGGCGCACAACTTCTCGCTTGGCATACTCAAACCGCCGTTGTTGCCGGCTCGGACATAAAACTCAAAGCGTGTGCCTCTTTCAAGGGTGAACTCAACGGTGGTGTCTTTTACGACCTTGCCGTTGTTCCAGTCTTGCCCTTCGCGTTTGGTATAGACCACATAATAAGTAGGTTGAGCCGTCTGTTCCAGCGTGTCTATGCGTGGTCGCCAACTGAGTTGCACTATGTCTTTTTTGTCTTTTCTCTTTATGCTCATTTGGCTGACCGGTAGCGGCTGAACAACGTAGTCTGTGCCGTCTTGGTCGTGAAGGAAACGCAGCACACCCTTGTAAATGGCTCTTGACAGGATGAACTTGGTTTTGGCATCCAGTCCGTACTGCATATCGTTGAAGTTTTGGTGGCTTAGCATCTCAATGAGCAGTGTGGGCACGCGCGGTATGCGTGCTTCGGCATAGCCTCCGTTTTTCAGTTCGCGTCGTGCCCACTGCGGACATACGGTGCGGCGCATATCCTCAACCATCTGTGTCTGCACATAGTCGGCAAGGTCGCGGTTGCACATACGCGAACCGCCACGCTTATAGGTCAGGGAGTTCTCCTTATCTTTGTCGGCGTAGATAGCCAAGGTTCCTACTATGGAGTCGCCACCCTTAATACCGGCATCCGAATGAACAGCCAATGCAAGAGAGACAGGTATCTTCTTGTTCTCGTTAAGATAATTTACCCATTTGCCTCGTGAAACGAGGTCGTCCAAGTACTCGTTTTTCTCTTTCTCATAGGTGAAGACGCTATCGGGTATGCCGCTGTATTTAAGGAAGTACCTTGCCGCTTCCACGAAGCGTGGTTGACCGCTCTCGCCTATGCCGCCGCCTATCTTAACGCCTATATGATTACTTACGCTCTTGTCGGAAACGGAGAGGTAATTGTCAGTGGAGTCGGAACCGAAGCAGAAAGTACCTAAATAGAGCCACATATCGCCGCCCATCTGTTGGTTAATCTCAAAGCGAGTGGTATAACCTTGATGGACAACGGTATAGACGGCGTTGGGTGAACTCTGTGGAGTGGCTTTATAGCGGATATACAAAGCATATTCGTCCTTGACGGGCATAGCAAGCGATTGAGTCTTTCTGCCTTCGGCATAGGTTACTCTCTCTGCGGTCTGTATATCTCTTTCACGAGGTTGGAGTATGATTGCTCCCGCGTTCTCCAACATTGGAACAAGAAAA
>CAMVHW010000028.1 GCA_947167395.1 uncultured Bacteroidales bacterium | reverse complement strand
GTGTCGGCTTGTATGTTTTGCATACGATAGTAGTCCATAATACCGAGATTACCGTTACGGAAAGCGTCAGCCATTGCTTGCGGCACGAGTGCTTCGGCTTCAATCACTTTGGCTCTTGCTTCTTGTGCTTTGGCTTTCATTTCCTGCTCGGAAGCGATAGCCATAGCGCGACGCTCTTCGGCTTTGGCTTGGGCTATGTTCTTGTCGGCTTCGGCTTGATCCATTTGGAGTTGAGCACCAATGTTCTTACCTACATCTATGTCGGCTATATCGATACTCAATATCTCGAATGCCGTACCTGCATCCAGTCCTTTAGACAGCACGAGTTTGGAAATGCTGTCGGGATTCTCCAGCACAGACTTATGCGATTCAGCCGAACCGATTGAACTTACTATACCTTCGCCTACGCGAGCCAATACGGTATCTTCACCTGCACCACCCACCAGTTGGCGTATGTTGGCACGTACGGTAACACGTGCTTTGGCAATCAACTGAATACCGTCTTTGGCAACGGCTGTTACGGGAGGAGTATCAATGACACGAGGATTAACCGACATCTGTACTGCCTCAAACACGTCGCGTCCTGCAAGGTCAATAGCAGTAGCCATTTGGAAGGAGAGGTCGATATTGGCTTTCTTGGCACTGACGAGAGCGTGCACTACGCGTTCCACGTGACCACCTGCCAGATAGTGAGCCTCCAAACCGTCACGACGAACTTCTTGCAATCCGGCTTTATGAGCCTCAATCATACAATTAACAATCTTATTGGCAGGCACTTTACGAATACGCATAAGGAAGAGTTGCATAAGCGAGATTCTTACGCCGCTCACCTGAGCCGTAATCCACAAGAAAATAGGAAAATAGGAGATAAAAATAATAAAAAGAATAACTCCTAACACAACACAAAAGATAAGAAATGCATCCATAATGATTTGATTTTATTAGTTTTGTTTATTTTACTTTCAATCGTTTTATTCGTTCTCTGCGTTTTCTTCTTTCTCAATAGCCTCACTCATTTCCTCCATATGCTTACCGGCAGAAGGCATTTCCACCGATGAGTCGATAGTGGTATCCAAGCCCATCTTCTCGATGGCATTGCTTTTCATAAAGATATAGATAGCGATAGCGGACAGCACGAGAGCGGCAATAAGGGTAATATGTCCTGCCCACGGATAAACGGCAGACAACTTAATGTATGCATAGACCACTCCGGCTATCAACGAAAGGACACCGCCTACACCTGCCACTCCGAACCCGGGAAGGAGAAACAACTCAAGCAACAGCAGACCTACGCCCACCATTACAAAAAAGACAACAAGAATAATATGCAAAGTCATAGTATATAATTATTTAGAAAAACATCCAATTCTCGTTAGCGTAGATACCGCTATACGTTTCTGTTTTTAATTGCGCAAAAATAATACCTTTGTTCAGCGATACAAAAAACACGAGTAATTTTTACCTTAATTATCGAAAAGATCGTCCATTGTTATGCTATTCAGTATATTGTTTGCATAAGCATTGGGTGTTAACCCATAGGTGGTAACAAAGGTAGGTATGATACCATATCGTGTTCTCGTTTGGTCAACGAAAGCGGCTTGGCGTATGCGCAACTTCAAATCCTCTGATTTGTCTATCGTATAGGTAGTGGAACTATATTTAACCTCACAGAGATTGATTAACCTGTCGGCACGCTCAATAATCAGATCCACCTGCGCCTGTCTGTCAGGCTCATTACTTCGCCAAGAGTAGTACTCTGTACCAATTTGCGCAATGCCGAGTGCTTTCTTTATTTGCGGTATATGCGCCATACACACACGCTCGTATGACAATCCGAAATAGGCATTAACCTTTGGCGACCGCATATTATGCGTCCAGAACAAATCATCCGTTTCCCCATCCACAAACGAATGGAAGAATTGGGAGAAGTGGTCAGCAAGCACATAGATACCCCCGTTTTTATTTATTTTTTTCGTTTTCGTACGATAGTAATTCACAAAATCGCACTTCACGAGATTATCCAATTGCTCAGACAGATTACCTCCGTTGGACTTTTTGAGCAGATTGGCAATCTCGACACGTGTCAAGCCATAACGGTGTCCTGCCAAAAGTTGTATAATCGCTTTATATGGTGCAGGAACGGAAAAGAGAGAGGCAAATAATCGATCATACTCAGTTCTCAACTCACCATTCTTGGAAACCAACAACCTGTCAGTCGCAACTGCAACACTTTCTTTAGGTTCTATGAGACTAAGATAATAGGGTATGCCACCAAAAATCATATAGGCTTGCAATATTGCCAATCTATCCCACTTGAATTTACGCGCCTGCAAGTACTGCTCGGTCTGCGCGAGAGTATACGGATGAAGGTGCATAAGGTGTGTTATACGATCATGCAAACCGCCATGATTGTTCACTATTTTATCCACCATCCACGATGTTGCCGAACCACACACAATCAGCATCAGATTGTCGTGCTTTGACACCCAACTATTCCAGAAATGCCCTAATGCCGCCACAAAACGCATACCTTTGACATCAAAGCAGGGCAACTCGTCAATGAAGATAATCTGACGTTTGTTAATATCCAACCGAGATTCAAGTATCTGTTCCAAAGCGAAGAAAGCATCCATCCAATTAGTAAGCGACTTGCCTTCATAACCTATACGACGAAGCGATTGGTTAAAAGCGGCAACCTGGTCTTCCTTCTCCCCCATCAGCACACCAGAAGTTTCAAAGACCATTTGATTACCCAGTGTATTATTGATGAGAAATGTTTTTCCTACGCGGCGACGACCATATATCGCCACAAACTCAGGCTGTTTAGATGCCACATACTTATTCAGTTGAGCCATTTCCTCTTTTCTTCCGACAATATCCATACCTATCTTAATTTATAATAGTCGTTTAAGCCTTCAAGGCTAAATAAGAAATCCGCTGCAAAGATGCTAACTTTTTACTTATATATGCAAGAGATAGGGCGCGAAAAATGTATTTTTTTAACAAGTTTCGCGCCCTATCTCAATATGTTTAGCGCGAAAATCGGAGAGTTTTTGCGATTTGCGCGCCCGATATGGGAGGTTTCGCAGCGCAAAACGACAAAAAAATAAAGATTTGCCGTAAAGAATAGTTAACTTTATCTTTGCGGCGATTTTTTAGTGTTAAAACAACAAGAAACAGACTATGATAGGTGTTTTTGACAGCGGTGTCGGCGGACTGACTATATTAAGCAGCATACGCAAGCGTTTGCCCGATTACGATTATCTCTATCTCGGCGATAATGCTCGTGCTCCCTACGGTTCTCGCTCCTTTGAGGTCATATATGAATACACTTGGCAAGCCGTTGATTATCTTTTCCGTCAGGGTTGTGAGTTGATTATCTTGGCTTGTAACACTGCCTCAGCCAAGGCACTACGCACCATTCAGCAAGTCAATCTGCTTGAGCAGTGGCATAAGGACGGTAATAACAACAAACGCGTGCTGGGTATTATACGTCCCACGGCGGAGGTAATAGGTCAATACACAAAGACGGGACATGTGGCTATTTGTGCCACGGAAGGCACGGTGGCTTCCCAATCATATACAATAGAAATAAAGAAACAATTTCCGCTTCTCACCATTACTCAACAAGCCTGCCCTATGTGGGTGCCCTTGGTGGAGAATAACGAGCATAACGGCAAAGGTGCAGACTATTTTGTCAAGCAATACATTGATTCGCTGCTATCAAAAGACAAAGACATAGACACACTCCTTCTTGCTTGCACTCATTATCCGCTGTTATATAACAAGATACGTTCTTATCTACCAAAAGAGATAAAGATTATAGAACAAGGAGATATAATTGCTCGGTCGTTAGCCGACTACTTGTCGCGTCATAATGAGTTGGAAAGGCAGTTAAGTCGTGGCGGTCAGTGCAGGTATTTGAGTACGGAACAATCGCAAAAGGTGGCGCAATTAGCACGTCTGTTTCTGCAAGAGCCTGTGGAAGTGGAGCATATAGAAATTCAGATGAGATGACATTACAAGAATTATACCAACAATACTTACCCTTACCCTCACAACCTGCAAGCCCTCATATACTATGGAGCGGACTTAACGGTTCGGCGCGAGCCGTGGCACTTCGCAGGTGGGTGGAACAAAACGACAGCACCACTATCATCGTTATGCACGATGAGGACGAGGCGCAATATATGTTTGCCGACTTGGAAGCATTGGGAACTCCTTTCCTTTTCTATTTTCCTTGTTCCCATCGTCGTCAGCGTAAAGACGAGTCGGGTTGCGTTGAGCGAACCAAGGCATTGACAGCCTTGAGTGGCGACAAGAATGTTTGCGTTGTTACCTTCCCGAAAGCCTTGGACGAACCTGTGGTTAAGAAGGAATACCTGCAAGGCAACAGGCTGCACGTGCGTGTAGGTGAGCAATATGCAGTGAGCGACCTTGGAGATAAACTGAATAAGTTGGGCTTTAATCGCGTGGATTTTGTATATGAACCCGGTCAATATGCCTTGCGTGGCGGTATAGTGGATATATACAGTTATAACAACGATGACCCATACCGTTTGGACTTCTTTGGCGATGATTTGGACTCGTGTCGCACTTTCGATATAGAGACACAACTATCCAAACAAAAGATAGATGAGGTGGATATAGTGGGTCAGACGGAAGCCGAGGAAGACCTGTTGAGTTTCAGCAGTTACTTGGAAGGCAAGGCTATTCGTTGGGTGTCCGACGACTGGACCTGCATAAGAGAGATGGCTGATTGGTATCAACTCATTAAAGAGAGCGACACCATAGAGATACGCGCCAAGAGCACCTTCCCGGGAGCGGAGGAGGTAACATATCACACAGAGCCGCAGCCCGTGTTTCATAAAGATTTCTCCTTACTTCTTAACGACCTTCATCGCAAGATGGCTGACGGTTATCAGGTCTATATACTTGCCGACCAAAAGAAGCAGACTGACCGTCTGCAAGCCGTTATGGACGACGAGAACGAACATAGCGGCGAACTACCTATTTTCTTCACAGCCGTTGATCGCACTCTCCATGCCGGTTGGGTGGACAAGGCAAGTCGCAAAGCCTGCTATACCGACCACGAGATCTTCGAGCGTTACCACCGCGTATCTCTTCGTTCGGACAACGCAAGGCGAGGCAAGGCGGTGATGACTCTTCGCGAGTTAAATGAACTGCGTCAAGGTGACTATGTGGTACATACCGATCATGGCATAGGTCAGTTCGGCGGCTTGGTTACCACCACTCTCAACGGCAAGCGTCAGGAGATGTTGCGTATAGTCTATCGCGGAGGGGATACCCTGTTCGTTTCCATACACAATCTCCATCGCATAAGCAAATACAAAGGCCGTGAAGGCTCATCGCCAACCTTATCACGTTTGGGTTCGGGTGCTTGGGAGAAACTGCGTGAACGCACCAAGGACAAGGTAAAAGACATAGCACGCGACCTTATACGCCTTTACGCACAACGCAAGCAGGAGAAAGGATTTGCCTTCTTGCCGGACGGCTATATGCAGCACGAGTTGGAAGCCGGTTTTCTCTACGAAGACACTCCCGACCAAGCCAAAGCCACACAAGACGTTAAGCGTGATATGGAGAGTCCGCGTCCTATGGATAGGCTGATTTGCGGTGATGTAGGATTCGGTAAGACAGAGGTTGCCATGCGAGCTGCCTTCAAGGCTGCCACTGATGGCAAACAAGTGGCGGTATTGGTACCCACCACCGTCCTTGCACTGCAACACTACCATTCCTTCAAAGAGCGAATGAAGAACTTCCCAGTCAGCATTGACTATCTCTCACGCGGCAAGAACGCCAAAGAAACCAAAGACGTACTGCAACGCTTGGCGGACGGCAAGATAGACATACTGATAGGCACGCACAAGATTGTCGGCAAACAAGTGGTATGGAAAGACTTGGGCTTGCTCATTATTGACGAGGAGCAGAAACTGGGTGTTGCCGTCAAGGACAAACTCAAAACATTGCGAGCCTCTGTGGACGTGCTGACCCTAACAGCCACTCCTATACCTCGTACCTTACAGTTCTCGCTGCTCGGAGCAAGAGATATGAGCATAATGACCACTCCGCCGCCTAACCGCTACCCTGTACAGACGGAAGTGATTGACTACACCGACGAGGATATTATTCGCGAGGCTATTGAGGCTGAATTGGACAGAAATGGTCAGGTGTTTGTGGTTAATAACCGCATAGAGATGCTGGATCGCGTGGAGCGACAACTCAAGCGTCTTTGCCGACCGACGAGATGGAAGAGAGGTTGGAGGCTTTCATAAACTATGACTACGACATACTCGTTTCCACCACTATCATCGAGTCGGGTGTTGATATACCTAATGTCAATACGATGCTTATCTACTCTGCGCAGCACTATGGTTTGAGCGACCTTCACCAACTGCGTGGTCGTGTAGGGCGTAGCAATAGGAAGGCTTATTGCTACCTCATCACGCCTGAGCGAGAGTTGCTCACAGCCGATGCTCGCCGCCGTTTGGACGCTATCGTTACTTTTGCCGACTTGGGTTCGGGCTTCAACCTTGCTATGCAGGACCTT
Organism: uncultured Bacteroidales bacterium; assembly: GCA_947167395.1. Lineage (GTDB taxonomy): Bacteria > Bacteroidota > Bacteroidia > Bacteroidales > Paludibacteraceae > Colicola. Next base: position 5,289 of record CAMVHW010000028.1, on the reverse strand, counting down.
GACATACGCGGTGCAGGCAACCTATTGGGCGCAGAGCAGTCGGGTTTTATAGCCGACTTGGGGTACGACACCTACCAACGCATACTCAACGAGGCGGTGGAAGAACTGAAAGAGGAAATGAACATAACGGACACGGACGACGACAAAGAGCAGTCAAGCCCTTCTATTGCTCTACCCTATTCACATCGTCCGTGGTGCAGCGACTGTCTTTTGGAGAGCGACCTATCCTTATCGTTCCCAAGCACTTACATAGAGAATATAGCCGAGCGTTTGGCTCTGTATCGCGAGTTGGATTCCTTGCGTAATGAGAGCGAATTGGAGGCATTTCAAATTAGATTGCGCGACCGCTTTGGAGCCATACCGGATGAGGCACAGGAATTGATGCAAGTGGTAAGACTGCGCTGGCTGTGCTGCCGATTGGGCATAGAAAAAGTGTTCCTCAAACAAGAGCGATTAGTGCTTTATTTTGTGTCCAACCAGCCCTCTTACTTCCAAAGCGACACCTTCGGCAAGGTGCTTAAATACATCTACTCACGCGGCGACAGGTGCCGAATGGTGGAGGACAAAGATAAGAATGGTCGCGCAACGGGCAAGCGTTACGCAACCATTCAGCAGGTTCGCACCGTAGGCGGTGCTATACATTTGCTGGAAAAGATTGAGCAAAGTGACGATAAAACTCTGTAACAGCCACCACACCTTTCTCCCACACTTCCAAATCCATTGACTCGTTAGGCGAGTGAATGGCGTTCTGCTCTAATCCGAAGCCCATCAGTATGGTTTTCTGACCGAGTATGTGCTCAAAGTCAGATATGATAGGAATACTTCCCCCCCTTCTTGCAGCCAGCGGGCGTTTGCCAAAAGCGATGGTAAAGCCCTGTTCGGCAGCCTTATAGGCAGGTATGTCGATAGGACAAACATATCCCTGTCCGCCATGCATAGGCGTAACGGTTATGCGAACACCCTTGGGGGCAATCTGCTGCATATAGTCAACAAAGGCTTGAGATATAGCCTCGTGGTCCTGATTGGCAACCAGTCGGCAACTGACCTTGGCGTATGCTTTGGAGGGCAACACCGTCTTTGAGCCTTCGCCGGTATAACCACCCCATATACCGCATATATCAAACGACGGACGGCAAGAGTTGCGTTCAAGAGTTGAATAGCCCTGCTCACCCACGGCTTCCGGTATGTCAATAGCCTTGTTATACTGCTCCTGCGAGAAAGGAATTTGCGCTATCATCTCTCTCTCCGCCTGCGGGATGGGCAGCACATCGTCATAGAAATGAGGAATAGTTATACGTCCTTCGCTATCCACCACCTTTGACAACATCTCACACAAGGCATTGATAGGGTTCTTCACAGCACCGCCGAAATGCCCGCTATGCAAGTCACGGTTAGGTCCCGTAACCTCAATCTGCCAATATGCCAACCCTCGAAGACCGGTGGTGATAGACGGCGTGTCCTTACCTATCATTGACGTATCGCTCACCAGTATGATGTCGCTCTTGAGCAAGTCCTTATGCTCAGTTATGAAAGCAGACAAGGACGGACTGCCTATCTCTTCCTCGCCTTCAAAGATAAACTTGACATTACAAGGCATTTCGTTTTGCTTAACCAAGTACTCAAAGGCTTTGGCTTGAATCATAGCCTGCCCCTTGTCGTCATCTGCTCCACGAGCATAGAATCGTCCATCGCGTATGTCGGGCTCCCACGGATTGCTCTGCCATAACTCAATCGGCTCAACGGGCATCACATCGTAGTGAGCATAGACCAACACGGTGGGAGCCGAGTCGCTGATATGATACTCGGCATACACAAACGGATTACCTTGACTTGGCATCACTTCCGCCTTTTGTGCTCCCGACGAGAGCAACAACTCACGCCATCGCTCGGCACAACGAAGCATATCGTCTTTATGCTCCGGCTGACAACTGACCGACGGAATACGAATCAGACTCGCCCACTCCTCGCGAAAACGCTCACGATGGGCTTCAATATAGTTTTGGATAGTCATAGAGAAATAGATTTAGATTAAATCAGCGCAAAAATATGCCTTCTTTGCACTAAAACAAACAAAACACCTTACCTTTGCCAAAAAATAAGACACACTATGCAAGTTTTTCACATTTCAGGGCGTCTATGCTCCACTCAACAGATGAGGCAAATAGCCTCACAAGCCACCGAAGAGGTTGTTTATCTTCTTCTCAAACCGCAAATAGATTGGGTCAATAATGCCCACGAACGAATGGAGCAGGTGCTCAAAGACACCAATGCCGTTATGGTCTATGCCGACCATTTCCTTAATAAGAACGGACAGGTGGAGCAAGCCCCTGTTATTGATTATCAAGAAGGTGCTTTGCGTGACGACTTCGATTTCGGCAGCGTCATCCTGCTTCGTACCGACACTTTGCAGCAAGCCGTCAGCGAGATGACACGCGACTATGAGTATGCCGCTTGGTACGACCTGCGCTTACGACTGAGCAGAAAAGGGGCTTTGGTGCATATCAATGAATGGCTGTACTATGAAGTAGAAGAAGACTTGCGCACCTCCGGCGAAAAGCAGTTTGATTATGTCAATCCTGCCAACCGTGCAGTACAGATAGAGATGGAGAACTGTGTCAGCGACCACCTGCAAGCCATCGGTGCATACTTGAAAGCAGGTGAGTACTTGTCTATTGATAAGTATTGGGACTGTCCTATGCCTGTTACCGCTTCGGTGGTCATACCCTGTAAGAACCGCGTTCGCACCATACGAGATGCCATACTCTCCGCTCTGTCGCAAGAAGTAAGAGAAGGCTATTCGTTCAATGTGTTTGTGGTGGACGACAACTCAACTGACGGCACTGTGGATATAATCAACGAGTTGGTTGCGCAACACCCTAACCTTATCTATATAGCGCAAGACAAGTCGTGGCACGCTATCGGCGGCAACTGGAACGCAGCTCTCGACCACCCTCTATGCGGTAAGTATGCCATTCAGTTAGACTCGGACGACACCTATTTTGACTCGACCACCATTCAGCGTTTTATAGACTGCTTTGAGGAGGAGAAATGCGCAATGGTTATCGGCTCATACCAACTCACTGACATCAATGGTAATCCCCTCCCCCCCGGCAAGATTGACCACAAGGAATGGACGGAAGAAAACGGTCGCAACAACGCTCTGCGTATTAACGGATTAGGCGCACCGAGAGGTTTTCTCACCGCACTTCTGCGCACCTTCCATTTCCCCACCACCAAGTACGGCGAAGACTATGCTGTCGGACTGCGTATATGTCGCGACTATCGCATAGGACGTATATGGGACGTACTTTATAACTGCCGACGCTGGGACGACAACTCCGATGCTAATCTCAACATAGAGAACGTCAATCGCAATAACCTCTATAAAGACCGTCTGCGCACATGGGAGGTGAAGGCAAGACAAGCAAAGAACCAACTATAATGGACATACGCGTAGGCATACTCACCGCTAAGGACATCGAGTGGAAACAGGGCGAACATTCATCTCGCCCCACCTTTATTCTCTCGCATGTCCCCATAGGTATAGGTTTCCATTGGGGACAAACACAGGAACAAGAGTTCGCAGGGCAGTTGGACATCATCAATAATGCCGACGGCACTCAAACGGCTGTCAACACCCTTGACATAGAAGACTATATAACTTCAGTTATATCTTCCGAGATGTCAGCCGACAGTCCTATTGAACTGCTGAAAGCCCACGCTATCATATCTCGTTCGTGGGCGGTAAGAGCCATAACAGCCAATCGTATGACCGGCGGCAAGATACGCTCGGCGGCTTACGAGAGCAACGGACATACCTTGTTTGATGTCTGCGCCGACGACCACTGCCAACGCTATGAAGGTATCCGTCTGATTACTCCTCGCGCTCAACAAGCCATAGAAGCTACTCGCGGGAAAGTACTGACATACAATAACCAAGTATGCGACACGCGATTCTATAAATGTTGCGGAGGCAAGACCGAAGTGTTTGCCACCTGCTGGGAAGACATAGACGTGCCTTACCTGCAATCGGTGGAATGTCCATATTGTCAGCGTGCCATACAACGACTGAAAAATAACGACAAGGCTATCAAACAATGTCTTATGAACTATGACCAACAGACCGTGGATGCCCACGACTGGAATGTCATTTATCGGCAAGACGAACTGAAAGACATACTATTGGAGAAAACAGGCATAGACTTCGGAACAATAGAAAACCTCATTCCGCTCCGAAGAGGACAATCGGGCAGGATATATGAGTTGGAGATTGTGGGCAGCCGACATAGACAAGTCATCGGCAAAGAGTTGAAGATACGCCGTGCTTTAAGCCGAACCTGCCTATACTCATCGTGGTTCGACATAGAGAAAAAGCACAACGACACAGGGACTGACTTTGTTTTTCAGGGTCACGGATGGGGACACGGCGTGGGGCTATGCCAGTTGGGAGCAGCGGAAATGGCTTTGGAAGGCTTCACTTATAACCAAATACTTCAATACTACTATCCCGATACTCAAATACAATAGTCGCCATTTTTCAAAGATTTTTTGTTATATAATAAAGAGATAAGTAAACAGAAGAGTATACTTTTTGCGAGATAAAAACGAATAAAAAAAGATAAAAACGAATAAAAGGAAAAACGCTATGCTTCTTATTTCACTTCTATCCATAATCTTGGGGTTATCGTCATTACATGAGGCGGGTTACAAAGGCGAGGGAATGACCATAGCCGTCATCGACTGCGGTTTTTATGGTTCCGACTCTACCGCATTCTTTCCGCAAGAGCAGATTATAGGCAGATATGACCTTGTGGAGGACAGCCTGCGCACGCATGAGATGTGCGCCAATAAAGATGATCAACACGGCTCAATGTGCCTAAGTACGATGCTTTACTCGTCCGATGAGTTTACGGGTACTGCTCCAAAGGCAAATTATATACTTATTCGCACAGAGGAGTTCTATAGCGAGAACAAGCGTGAAGTGGACCGATTGGCAAAAGGTATTTATTTGGCAGATTCGCTTGGAGCAGATATAATTACCATATCTTTGGGTTACTATGATTTTGATAATAAAGCTGACAATTACACTTTCCTTGATTTAGACGGGAAGAGCAGCGCTTCTCGTGCTGCAACCGAGGTAGCCAACCGGCATAATCGTATAGTATGTATCGCGGCAGGTAATTATGGTTCAAAACCTGACTGGGGTTACATAACCGTCCCCGGCGATGCGGATAGTGTGCTGACCGTAGGTGCTTGCGGTGCAGACACTTTGCCGGCTGCTTTTACCGG
>CAMVHW010000027.1 GCA_947167395.1 uncultured Bacteroidales bacterium | reverse complement strand
CCTTTGTGTATTTAACAGTCTCGTCCAGAGCACCTTGTGCTATACCGAGTGCTTGTGAGGCTATACCTATACGTCCGCCGTCGAGTGTCTTCATAGCAATCTTAAATCCTTCGCCGAGTGAGCCGAGCAGGTTCTCTTTGGGTACTTCGCAGTTCTCGAAGATGAGTTCGCAAGTAGCAGAGCCGCGAATACCCATTTTCAGTTCTTTCTTACCGATGGAGAATCCTTTGAAGCCGCGTTCAACGATAAAGGCTGATATACCTTTAACGCCTTTGGACTTATCTGTCATAGCCATAACGACAAACACGTTGGCGTTGGCAGCATTGGTGATGAATATCTTTGTTCCGTTGAGTATCCATTTGTCGCCGGCATCCACAGCAGTCGTTTGTTGCATAGCGGCATCGGTACCTGCATTGGGTTCGGTCAGACCGAATGCGCCGAGCCATTCGCCGGAAGCGAGTTTAGGCAGGTACTTCATCTTTTGTTCCTCTGTGCCGTGTTCCAAGATGGGGGACATACATAGTGAGGTGTGAGCCGAGAGGACTACGCCTGTGGTGGCACATACACGACTGAGTTCTTCCACTGCCATAATGTACATCTGTACCGTTCCACCTGCTCCGCCGTATTGTTTGGGTACAGGAATACCCATAATGCCGAGTTGAGCCATTTTGCGGACTGTCTGTTCAGGGAACATCTCCTTCTCGTCCACTTCGGCAGCGAGGGGCTTAACTTCGTTCTCTGCAAACGAGCGAATCATCTGCAAGAACAACTCTTCTGTTTTTGAATAACTGAAATCCATGGTTGAATTGAGTTTATAGTTGATAGTTTATAGTTGAAAGAAGTTTGAGAGTTGAGAGTTGAGAGTTTATAGTTGAAAGAAGTTTGAGAGTTGAGAGTTTAGAATTTTTGAGTTTATGTCTTTGGTAAAAAAGATTTCTTTAAGCCTGAAATAACACGTGCAGTTTCTGCTACAAGATTTTCCATATTAAGATCAACTTTCAACTTCTAACTTTCAACTAAATACTTAGTATTTGTAGAATCCTTCTCCTGTTTTTCTGCCTAAAAGTCCGGCGCGAACCATTTTGCGCAGTAGTGGATGAGGACGATATTTGGGGTCTCCGAACTCTTTGTAGAGCACTTCCATAATAGCGAGGTTAACATCGTTACCGATAAGGTCAGCCAGTGCCAAAGGTCCCATCGGGTGGTTGGCTCCTAATTGCATACATTTGTCTATATCTTCGGCGGAAGCGATACCGTCAGCCAGTATGCCCACAGCCTCATTGATCATCGGTATGAGTATGCGATTGACAACGAAACCGGGTGCTTCTTTTACTGCGACCGGTGTCTTACCTATCTCTTGGCAGAGAGCCATAATGCAGTCGGTTACTTCTTTTGCGGTGCGTTGTCCGTTGATAACCTCTACGAGAGCCATACGGTCAGCTGGATTGAAGAAGTGGCAGCCGATGAAGCGTTCAGCACGTGAGGTGGCTGCGGCTATCTCGGTAATCGACAGAGAAGATGAGTTGGTGGCAAAGATAGTTTCCGGCTTGCAGATAGTGTCCAACTGACGGAACACCTCTTTTTTGAGTTCCATATCTTCCACGGCTGCTTCGATGACGAGGTCGGCATCAGCAAAGGTGGCATAGTCGGTGGTGGTGGTGATGTTGGCAAGCAGGGCTTTCATTGTATCTTCGCTCATCTTACCTTTTTCCACAAGTTTCTGATAGCCTTTTTCTATTGAAGCCATCGCTTTTTGAAGACTTGCCTCTGTGCGGCTTTTCATTACAACGGGCATCTTGGCGGCAAAAGCCTTAACTATACCTTTTGCCATTGTGCCGGTACCAATTACATAGACTTTCATAATTGATAGTTGATAGTTTATGGTTTATATTTCGTTTTCTGTTAGAGGTCTTATTGGTGGTTATTTGCCCACGAACTCTGTTTTTGATTTATTGAGGAAGGCGTTCATACCGTTCTTCTGGTCGTCGGTGTCGAAGCATTGTGCAAATAGGTTGTTCTCCAGTCGCAATGCGTCATGACGGTTCATATCATAGTTATGGTTGATACAGCGTTTGGCGTTGCTCACGGCAATAGGAGCGTTGGCTGCAATTTTTATTGCCAAATTAGTAACCGTAGTCATCAACTCTTCGGGAGCGGTTACGGCATTAATCAGTCCTATGCGCAGAGCCTCGTCTGCTTTGATGACTTTTCCGCTGTATATCAACTCTTTTGCCATTCCTTGTCCAATCAGTTTAGGCAAGCGGTATGTGCCGCTGAAGCCGGGTATGATACCTAATCCCACTTCGGGTTGTCCGAACTTGGCATTGGAGGAAGCGTAACGTATGTCGCAAGCCATTGCTATCTCCAAGCCGCCACCAAGACAAAAGCCGTTAATGGCAGCAATGGTAGGTATAGGCAGGTCTTCCAACAGGCAGAATGTTGCTGCACCGGTATGACCGAAATTGAAGCCTTCCACCTCGTCAAAGCCTGCCATCTCTGCGATGTCTGCACCTGCCACAAACGAGCGTTCGCCGTCGCCGGTCAGTATGAGTACGCGCACGGCTTTGGTGTCGAGGTGTAGAAGGAAATGCTTCAACTCGCCTATCAACTTGGAGTTGAGCGCATTGAGCGACTGCGGAGCACTCAATGTCAGAGTGCCTATCAGTCCTTCCTCTTTATAGCGAAGATATGTGTATGCCATTAGTCGAGCATTGATTTAAGGTCGTCTGAAACAATTAGTTGAGCCTCTGTGGCAGCCTTAATGTCTTCCACTGTGAAGTCGGGGTGCTTCTCCACGAGTACCAATCCGTCTTTGGTAACGTTGATTACGCCCATCTCAGTGATTATCATATTGACCTGCCCTGCTGCTGTGAGCGGAAGAGTGCATTGTTTGAGAATCTTTGGAGCACCTTTTTGTGTATGTTCCATAGCGATAATCACTTTCTTTGCTCCTACAACGAGGTCCATCGCGCCGCCCATACCCGGTGCTATCTTGCCGGGTATAATCCAGTTGGCGAGGTTACCTTTTTCGTCCACTTGCAGTGCTCCGAGTACTGAAACGTCCACGTGTCCGCCGCGTATGATTGCGAACGAGGTTGCGCTATCGAAGGTGCTGGCTCCGGGGATAAGAGTTATGTTGCCTCCACCGGCGTTAACGAGGTTCTTGTCCTCTTTGCCTTGTTCGGGTGAGGGACCGAGTCCCATTGCGCCGTTCTCTGTCTGTAGGGTTACGGTAATACCTTCCGGCAGGTAGTTGGGAATCATTGTCGGCAGACCTATACCGAGGTTAACAACATCGCCATCGTGCAACTCTTTGGCAGCACGGCGGGCAATCACTTCACGAATCTGTTCTTTTTCCATAACACTTTGTTTTTATGTTGTTATAATAAATCGAGTACTATCTTTGGTAGTCATACCATTCGCCCCACGTCATGAGTACGTATGGCATATTGAGGTCTGACAGCAGTTCCATCTTCTTGATGGTCATCCAGTAGGCTTCGCGGTGGTCGATAGAGTGTTCTCCGAGTTCGTTTTCATGACCGGTGATAATCATTTTCGGTCCGAAGCCTACCAAATGACGTTTCATATTGTTAATCCAGCAGTTAGGCATCAGCACGTCGATGTCATATTTCTCATTAACGTGGTCTATCCATTTGAGGTCGTCAGTGCCCCACTGGTCGCCTGTTTGCGCCACTGTTCCTTCTCCGTGAAACTCCACTACATTGATGTTATTGAGTACGTCTCCTTGATGTCCGGGAAGGACGTGGAGAGTAAGGTCAAGGTCATCAAACTTGATGTCTGTTTCTATATGCTCCGTCAGGGGTTGAATCATAGGGTCAACGTTCTCCCACAGCCCTTTTGGTGCTATGACGCGTTTGCCTCGTGCCGCGAACGACTTGGCTATGTTGAGGTTGGCGTGGTCGGCGTGCCAGTGGGAGATGAACAGCGCGTCGCATTTGCCGGCTATGCCGTAGATTATGGAGTCTTTAATAAAGGGTTTGGCATTAGAGCCGCCCGGAATAAGGTCTATGGCTACGGTTGCTTTTTTCGACTTGATGATAAAGCCGTCGTTATAGAGTTTGTATATCCTCAACCCTTTCTCCACGGGTCTGTCCAAGTCCTTGAGCACCCGCATCATACGTGTATTGATGAAAGTATAGAAGGTTTCTGTCTGGTCGTTGTCGGTGTCGTGCAGCAGTTGGTCAAGACTGACAAGTGCCAATTCGCGAGGCATCGCAATCTCCTTTTGCGGAGGGTATGTTTGCAGCATTGCGTCTATATTGTTGAAGGCAACAGTGGCTTGACCTGACTTATAGGCGGCGAGATAGTCCCAATAGATATAACTATCAGCGTATGGATTTTCGCTTGTTGTTTGTGCCGTGATTGCCGGTATGATAATGCCGAGGAAGACAAGAGTAGTGAGTATTTGTTTTTTCATAGTTCCGTGGTTTTTAAAGTTGTTACTTCACTTTTATTCCTGCGGGGGAGTATAGTGAGCCTTTGCGTTCGATATACAATGTACCGTCAATCATCACTTTGGTTGCGTCGGGTGAGATATTGGCAGAAGCGTTGTCGGCATAGTCGTACTTTTCACCCCAAGTCATTATGACATTCGGTATATTGAGTTCGGCAAGGCTTTTCAGTCTTTTCTGTGTAGTCCAATATGATTCGCGTCGGTCAATGCTGCTTTTCATCTCGTTTTCTTGGGTGGTAATCACCATACGCGGCTTAATATCACTCAGTATGGTTTCCATTTGGGTCGTTTGGCTCTTGGTGAGAAGCACATCAACGGAATAGCGTTTATGTATATCTTCAGCCCAAGACAGGTTGTTATCTATTTCTTGTGTGCCTGTGTGTGCCACCACTCCACGTCCGTGGAAGTCCATAACGTAGATATTGGTTCTGTTATTATTGTTATGTCCGGGCAGTACGTGCAAAGTCATACCGCTCAATTCGATGTCTTGTATAGTGTCTGCACCTATGGTTATTATCTGTTCGCCGAGGTCAGTCCACGTTCGTTTAGGCACATACACTTTCTTACCTGCGTCCACGAAGGCTTTGGCTACATTGCGATTGGCATAGAGAGCGTCGGTGTTGGTGATGAGCAGAGCGTTGCAACGACCGGCAATCTCGTTGATAACGGAGTCTGAAATGAAAGGTTTGTATGCCTCACCCCCCGGAATGAAGTCGATGGCGATGGTGGTGTTGAGCGTCTTGAGAATAACTCCGCTGTTATAGACTTTGTATATGCGTACGCCTGCAATCACCGGCTCGTCAATCGAGGAGAGCATAGCCGACATACGTGCATTGACGAATGAATAGAAAGCGTCTCTCTTATTATAGTCTGCCTCGTGCAAGAACTGGTCGAGTGTGGCAAAGGTCATCTGACGATGTTTGTCCATTTCCACGGCAGGGGGATAAGCCTGTAGCATACTGTTGATAAGAGGGTATGCCACTTGCGCTTGACTATTGAGATACGCATTGGGGTAGCCCCAAAAAACATAGTCGTCAAACGCATTTGCCTGTGTGCGTTGAGCCACAGAAGATAATGAGAATAGGCATAGCAATACAATTGATACCAATCGGCAAGGGAAGGGAAAGAGGTGTTTCATAAACATAGGTTTTAGTATGTTTGTATGGTATGGATAAGACGCGGTGTGTTATTTCATACCGCGTTTATCCATTTCTTGTACTATAAACGAAGCCACGTCATCGGCATAGGTGTTCATACCGAAGCCGGCATCAAAGCCGAGTTCTTGTGCCAACTCGTGCGTTATACGTGCACCACCGCAACAACAAATCATCTTGTCGCGTAAGCCTTCTGCCTCCATCAGTTCGATGAAGTTAGTCAGGTTCTTTATATGCACGTCTTTCTGCGTTACCGTCTGCGAGATGAGTAGTGCGTCGGCGTGCAGTTCCACACCTTTGGCTATGAACTCCTCGTTGGGTACTTGTGAGCCGAGATTATAAGCGTCAATCATATCATATCGCTCCAAACCGTAGTGCCCGGCATAACCTTTCATATTCATAATGGCATCTATACCCACAGTGTGTGCGTCGGTGCCGGTGGAAGCACCTACGATAACTATCTTTCTGCCGAAGTGCTCGCGGATAAATTGGTCAGTATCGGGCATTGACAATGTGGTTGATTCCACTTTGGGCACGTAGATAGACTCATAATTGACTGTATGAGTGCAACTGCCGTAGCAGTTGAAAAAAGTGAAGCCCGGGGTCAGTTCTTTGTAATAGACAACGGATGGGTTCTCCAGTCCCATTTGTTTAAGCAGTTGTTTGGCTGCCTCTATAGCTTCTGCACCGCATGGGACAGGCAGAGTAAAACTCAGTTGCACCTTACCGTCGTTCATTGTATCGCCGTAAGGCTTGATTTTCTTCAGGTCAAGGGTCTTATCAAAATCCTTGGCTTCCATACTATACAGACCTTCGCTCATTATCTCTTTCCTTTCATCAGTTCAACAAATGGGTTCAAATAGTTTTCTCCTTTCAGCGTTACACCTTGCAGACCTTTACCGCCGTTCTTGGGACGTTTGACATCTCCAAAGATACCTTTTTCAAGGGCAGTGAACAATCCTTCTTTGGTAATTTCTTCCAAAAGTCGGATTGTGTTGCCCAGCACTTCGGCAGCACGACGACGACATATACCGCCCTCACGGAATTCCATTTCTTCGCCTATGCTGCTCATATTATTGAATATGTACTTAGCGTTCTCTATGGACAGATAGCGGTCGGACATAAAAGGTGTGTGAATAGCCTCGGTAGGCATACCAAGCAGTTGTATGCCTTGGTGTGTCCATATACCTATCATATTGAAGAGAGCGTCTTGTATGTGTCCTCGGAATATATTACCGGTCATAAACTTCGTCGGCGGCATATATTTGAGTGTGGCTTTGGGGAATATCTCTCTTGTCATTTGTGCTTGTGCCAACTCCAAAAGGAAACCGTCTTTGAGCATCGGGTCCATCTCGAAGGCGTGCCCGAGTCCCATCTGCTCTTCTTTCAAACCTGCCAACAATGCCAATTGCTCGTTGATTAAATCTGATGCCAAAACCGTGTGAGCTTCTTCGTAGGCATCGGCTGTAGTGAGGTAATTATCTTCACCTGTATTGATGATAACACCTGCAAAGCCGTTGATGATACGCGACATATATTGGTCAACGAGTGTGCGCTGCATATTGATGTCGCGGAAGAGAATGCCATAAAGTGCGTCGTTGAGCATCACGTCCAAGCCCTCGAAAGCACCCATAATAGCAATCTCCGGCATACATAGTCCTGAGCAGTAGTTGCACAGACGTATATACCTGCCCTGCTCTTCGCCCACCTCGTCCAATGCTTTACGCATAATACGGAAGTTCTCTTGAGTGGCGAATGTGCCGCCAAAGCCTTCGGTGGTGGCTCCGTAAGGCACATAGTCGAGCAGCGACTGACCGGTGGTACGTATGACGGCTATCACGTCCGCACCCTGACGAGCACCTGCCTGAGCCTGCACCACATCTTCATATATGTTGCCGGTGGCAACGATGATATACAAGTATGGTTTAGGACCTTCGCCTATTGTGTTGAGATAGTGTTCGCGTCGCTCACGGCGTTGGCGTATGCGTTCCATACTGCTGTCGATGACGGGTTGCAGCACCTCGGCAATCTGCTTTTGGTCGCGTGTTACCACTTCTGTTATGTCCAACTCACCTTTTGCCACTTTCTCGGCTATGTCTTGCGGACACAGACCAGTGCGAATCATAGTGTTGGCAAGGAAGAAAAGGACACCCTCTTGCAATATACCTTTGTCTTTGAGGTAATCAACTACCACATTAGGCAGTGGCACGGCGTTCTCGTCCACGCCGTCAATGCCCATCAAGCGGCTCAGTGTGCGTTCCACCGCCACGGTGGTGTATTGCTCTACGAACGCCTGCACATCCTCGGCTATCCCCCTGGCAAGCGAACGTGCATACTCCACTTTCTCAAAATCAAGTCCTAATTTGCTTTGCATATAGATTATTATATTATAGATATTGTTCCGTTTTTTTCAGCCATTCCGGGTCAATGCCTAACTCTCGTGCTACGTTCAGTGCTTCGTGCGGCACTTCGTCTGCCGTGGTAGGCAACAGTGAGTAGTCCATCTTACCCTCGTTCAATCCCTTGACACGGTAGCAATGGCAACCGGCGGCATTCACCGTATAGTGCGTTACCATCAGCACGCTCTGCTCTGTCTGTTGCAGCACCTCTATCAGTCCGTTCACCAATGCCGTCCCTTCTATGGGGTTGGTGGTGCGTGCCGGCTCGTCTATGAGTGCCAAAACGCGCTTATCTGTGCGTGCCGATTGGATTATATTGTTTATATTGACCATCTCTGCGGCAAACGAACTCAATCCCGACTGTATAGACTGACCGTCAGCCATAGCCATCGACACCTCATCCTTTACTGCCACTTGCGCCTCACGAGCAGGTAGACCAAAACCGAACTGTGTGAGCAGTTGGCATAGAGCAACTGTCTGCAACACAACCGTCTTACCGCCCATATTGGAGCCGATAATCAGCGTAGGCTGATTGCCAAAAGTGATGCTATTGGTTTGGTATTCTATCTTTTTTTCTTTCAGCACGGCTTTCACTTCCGGTTGCCACATATCAGCGTATGAAGTCGTACAGCCGACAGTAGGCATACAAAGGTGCATTTGTTTTATCTGCAAGGCTTTGGCAAGATTGATGTCTATATCAATCAGAGCGTTGTAGGCTGCTGCTATTTGTTGTCCGAGAGGGTGCAACTGCTTGCTCAATTCAAGCCTTATGCGTTCTTCTTCCTGCTGCATCTTGACAAACAGTTCTTCATCTTGCGGGTTCAGTTCGCGTTGGCGACGTATCTGCCGCAATGTGTCGCTATACGCATCGTATATATAGAAAGTGGCAATCCTCAACCCTTCCGGGTCAAGTATTGCCACTATATCGTCTAATTGAGGTAATGAGCAAGGGATACTCAGCATCTCCACCTGTTTCTCAACTTCGCTCGTCAGGATTGCCAAGTGCTTGATTTCAAAGAGCTCGATGTCGTCCAACACTCGGTGTTCAGCAAGGTTAATAAGGGTGGTGCGCAGGTCTTTGATTCCTGTCAAGCGGAATTGTAAGGTCTTGATATGCAACTCTTGTTTAGGGTCGCTGATTGGCTGTAAATAGGTTAATAATGTAGAGTACAAGCGTTCAATATCGGTATCGGAGGTCATCAACTCTTGTTCCATCAGGGCGCGACGAGACGCTGACGACTGCAACTCCAAACTCTCCACCATATACCGGAAACTGCACGGTAACGATATGTAATCCTTTAACTTCATTCTCAACTCTAAACGTTCAACTCTAAACTTTCAACTTTCATCAGATCGTAAGCCTCTACACCTGTTGCCTCGTACATCATACGGCATAACTTGTCGGAGTCAAGCACCATACCGTTAGGTGCTGTGGGATTGACGGTTATTGCCAACAGTTCGCTTTTCTGTTTAACGCTGACGTGGTGGTTTTTAGTCAGCCGATGCCATAGTAGTTGTTCGGCAAACACTTTCGTAAAGTCTTGTATCACAATCTCTTTGTCTGCTTTGGTCTTGTCGTTCATCAGACTTTCCAATACTCTGTTGGTAACTGCCCCCGTAAGGTAAATCTTATTGTCCTCGTTTTGAGTTTCCAAGGGCAGTTGTATCAGTTCCACGAGGTAGGCTGTATCTCTTACCAATCGGTCGATATTTGCCGAGTAGGCTGCTCCTGTGGAGAGGATCATCGATTGGCTGACAGTAGGTGAGGCAAGGCTTTTGCGGCTCAGGGCTCCGTCCACCAGTATAAGGTCGGTCTTTTTCTCTATCTCGTCCATCCAACGCCTAACGCTCTGCGATGAACCCGGACCGGAGAGGATGACTTTGCCTGTTTGTTTCACTTCGGCTGTAACCAACCGTCCCAAGGCTGTCCTCTCTTGACTGACATCTATTATCTCACTAACCATCTTGCGGCAGAGATAGTGTTTCTCCGAAGTGGCAAAGAGCATTCCTTCACGTAAGGTTATTTCGGGCTTCTTGGTATTGGTTACTTGGTCTTGCGACTCGCCATCTAAACCTATGGACGTAACTGCCACGCGGTAATGGGGAGGGAGATGGTTTAATAGGAAATTGAGCGTAACCGTCTTGCCGGTGTTCTTCTCCATTCCTATTAACGAGCAACTCTTATGTCTTACCAAGGCTTCTATCAGACTATGCATACCGGCGGTTTACGGATAAGAGAAATCCATAGTTTCACGTTCGCCCGCAAAAGTAATGGTTTAATTTTGTAATCTCCAAATTTCAAATCAAATTAGTCATTTATTCACGGATTATGGCGTAGAAATTCATAAATCTGTTCGCTATTTTGATTGCGTTATGTCAAGTTTTGATTGGTTGATGACCGGCAGTTCAGATTTTTCTTGGAGTGATTTATATAGTTCCACTACCTTACAAACATCCGGTTCTTATAGTTGTGTGCAATATAATTTCAACAATCCCACATCTGCCCAAAGAATGAGATTCGCTATAAATTTTGTGACGGCAAATGGAACAACCATTGATGGAACTCTTTACCCTGCAAATGGCACATATACAATTCAATCCTCTGTTTCCGGTAATATGGTAGTAAACTATGACGCAAATAAAGTCGGCGGTTATTGGGCTCAAGCAGAATGCTTCGAAAACACAACAGGTGGATTCTACCCTAATGCCGGAACTGTAATTGTTGAAACAGGTGGGGATGGCAAACCTTATATTACCTTTAATTCTACTTCTACCATTTTAGCACCAACTTCAAATAAAACAACAAATACTTACAAATTTCACATCGGCACACCACCTTCATCTTCTCACGATGTAACTATCACCAATGGCAATTCCACTTACGGCACTTTGACAGGAACTACATTAATGACTGTTGATGACGGTTCAAGCATCAGCATAACCAACAGCGGCAAGACACTTACCATAGACGGACAATCGGTTACTGCCACACCTAACGATAGCGACTATGTGCTTTAATCACTTACCGTCAATGGCATAGCATTTACTTCCGGCGAGACATACATAGTTACCGATGCAACCAATATAAGTGCCACCTTCCGCCGTGTACGCTATTACGAACTGACACTCCTCGACAACGAGTCGGCTGACTACTACAACACCTTCGCTTCCCGATACAATGGTGTCACAGTAGATGAGGTAACCTATGAGCGCACGTTCGTTGTCGGTAGGTGGTCAACCGTTTGTCTGCCCTTCACAGTTGCTGTTGAAGAGATTGTCCCCGTATGGGAACAAGTCTATGAGTTCGTTCGTGCCACAGGCGATGCCAACTTGGACGGTGATGGAATGATGCTCTCTTTCCGCAAAGCCACAACCTTACTTGCAGGTAAGTGCTACCTCGTATATAACACAGGCGTAAGCGATATCAGTTCTACCACTTTCACTGATGTAACTATCATTACGCAAGGGGACATTACCCGCCAATAACCACACCTATATGGCATTGAGCAACAACACCATCTACTGGCCCGGCAACAACGGAATCACCGTTCGTGCATATCGCGGTTTCTTCAAGGACGCTAATCCCACTAATACACCTCAACGTGTCCGCATAGTGGTTGAAGGTGAGGTAGCGACAGACCTCGAAATAATGGAGAATGGAGAATGGAGAATTGAGAATGGAGAATGGAGAATGGAGAATGGAGAATGGAGAATGACAACGTGCGTAAGTATATGGATAACGGTGTTCTCATTATCGAGCGCAACGGCGTTAAGTACAACGCACAAGGGAAGAGAATTGATAATTGAGAATTGATAATGGAGAGCAGGGGCGCAAGCGTCCCGCCTGCGATAGAAGCCGAAAAAATCAGAAATTGTCAGATTACT
>CAMVHW010000026.1 GCA_947167395.1 uncultured Bacteroidales bacterium | reverse complement strand
TTACCTCTATAACGGATACCGTACTGCGCTTCAACACCTTCGCCTCCGAAATAGGACAATACGTATATACCGAAGACGGCAACGACAAGTCCGTTTTCCTCCGTCAATACGATAGTCGCGTGGCAGGTTCGGGTGCTGACCTCAATTTCACCCGCCAAGAAGATATGGGCTGGAATATGAAGGGACTGCCGTGGCTCGTGAGCGACTATCGCACCGACACCGTTCTGGACGGCTACACCTACCTTCGTCAGATGTACATACCTCACGTACTCTACCAAATGGACGGCAACGACTATGGTCTGTCAGGCGACCAGATCTTCACCTCTCAATCGTGGAGCCAAGGCAACACAGTTTCTATGGGTAAGGCGTTCCTCACGCAGACTGCCACACTATTCGACCAAGAAGAGGTTATCTTCCATACCCCATACTATAATCTCAACACCAAAGCCGGTCGTCCTCTCTTGCGTATGAGCAGTCCGAGACGTCGTTCAGGAGACTTACTGACCGTCATACCCGACAATAATGCCGACAAGACAGTGAAGTACAGCTACGGACGCGACGGACTGAAATGGCAAACCAACGGCACGCTGCCGCAGATGTACCTAATGGACAACAAACGCCAATCACGCATATCGCTGCTCGCTGCCGCACCAACCGAAGTGGATATACCATTGGGCGTTACTATCCCCTCAACCCAAGAGAACACACCTTCGCGCAAACGTATGAGCAGCAATGACACTGAACGCTTCACCTTCTCGCTGCCGGAAAAACAAGCCTTTGCAGCATACGACTACGTATGGCTCATCGACTATATGAACAACACTTACACCAACTTGCTCGAACAAGACTACGAAACCGAAATAGCCAACGGCGACAACCTTAACCGCTTTGCACTGCGTATAGGAGGCTTCCCGAAAACAGACGAACAGGGTCGCCGCCAGTATGTGGTCTTTACCGACAACTTCAACCTGCACATACGCGGACTAATCAAAGGAGACCATATAAGCGTCTATTCGTCGTCAGGCAACCTCATCTGCACAACAACAGCCGCCGACAACGAATTCACCACCCTACTGCCCTACTATTCGGGCTACGTGGTACGCATCAACGATGTGGCACAAAAGATAATCAGCCTCTGACATCAGTAGAGTTTATTCACTCTCGAACCGTCCAAACGAAGCAAAATAAACAGGAGTATGGTGAATCCCCAGAACTGCGATCCGCCATAACTGAAGAAAGGTAAAGGTATGCCTATAACAGGCAGCAGACCCAATACCATACCTATATTGATAGTGAAATGCACTAATAATATACAAGCCACACTATACGCATATATTTGTGAGAAGGTGTCTCTTTGTCTTTGAGCGAGCATCAGTATTCTTATTATGAGCGTTACATAGAGGGCTATCACAATGAACGTTCCCACAAAACCCCATTCTTCGCCTACTGTACAGAAAATAAAATCAGTATGCTGTTCGGGTACGAAACTGAGTTTGGTTTGCGTGCCTTGCAGATAACCCTTGCCCAAGAAACGACCTGAACCAATCGCTATCAGCGACTGCGCAACGTTATAGCCATAGCCCATCGGGTCTTCTCTTATACCTAACACAACCTCTATGCGGGCTTTCTGGTGAGGCTGAAAAACCTTGCTTAACCATTCGTCGGGGATAATCTGCAATTTGAGTACCAACACCACCACTGCCACGGCAAGAAAACCATATCCGAGTATCTTGCCCGACATTCCTTGCGTGTAGAAAACAAGTATGAACGCCGCAAACACCAAAGCCGTACCCGTCTCACGCTGCCATACCATAATAATCAACATCGGCACTGCCATCAACATCGCCGGAACAACCAAATCTCTCCACGAACGAACCTCATAGCCATACCTGCTCATATACTTGGCTATCGCTATCGCCGTGAAACACTTAGCAAACTCAGCAGGCTGCAGCGATATCGGACCCAACGAAATCCAAGACAACGAACCCTTGACATCGTGAGCCAGAAAAGGAGTAACAAGAAGCACAACTATGACTATGGCATAAAAGATATACCCCAACACATCATACACCTTCTCGTCTATCAACAATATGACAAATCCAAGTACCAACGCACTCATAATCCATACGAACTGCTTACCCGCCGGATTGGAGAAGGAGAAAATAGACGACTGCTCAAAGGTATAACAAGCACCATAGATATTCACCCAACCTATGAGCGAAATAATCAAGAACAAAGCAATAGTAAACCAATCTATGCCTTGCCAAATGGAGTTGCGAGTATTAGTGGAACCTTGATACATACTATGGGGTTATAAGTTGAGTGTTACTCAAATGGTCAAACAATTCCGGTCGGGATATACTGTCTGTAAGGTATTGCTCCATCATCAGTGTGGCAATGGGACAAGCCCACGTGGCACCAAAACCTGCGTTCTCCACCACCACTGCCACAGCAATCTTCGGATTGTCCAACGGAGCAAAACCTATAAAGATTGCGTGATCCTTGCCGTGGGAGTTCTGCACAGTACCCGTCTTGCCGCACATATTGAGTTCAGGAACACTATAATGCCGTCCCGTTCCATTGGTCATCACACGCGCCATACCACGCTTAACCACACCGAAATGCACCGAATCAACCATAGTACGATGTCTCACCACCTTCGGCATATCGGGCAAAGGACGAACTAAATGAGGTGTGAGATAATAACCGCTGTTGGCTATACAAGCAGCCTCGTTGGCAAGTTGCAAGGGAGTAACCTGTATCTCACCCTGACCTATACTGAGCGAACGAATGGTTATGGCACGCCAACCCGTCTCACCATATATCTTCGAATAGGTCTTCGCACGCGGAATACTGCCTGTCGCCTGATCGCGTATGTCGCTGTCGAACTTACCGGCAAAACCGAAACTGACCACCATATCGCGCCATGAGTCGTATGTGCGACGAAACGTGGCATTACGCGGACCATAGCCGTGTTGCTCCAATATATCTCTGTATGCCTGCCAATAATAGGGATTACACGATTGCTCTATCGCGCTCTCCAACGACACCGGTGAGCCGTGACTATGCGTACACCTGATTGGCTGCGATAGCTTACCGTTACAACCATACATAGTGGTGGGCTTAATCGCTCCCGTCTGCAAACCGACTAACGACTGAATAAGTTTGAACGTGGAACCCGGTGAGTACTGCGCCTGCACGGCACGGTTCATCAACGGCTTATGACTATCGTTGAGCAAAGCCGTGTAGTTCTTCGAGCGTTGCCTGCCTACTAACGTATGAGGATCCCAAGCCGGAGCAGACACCATTGCCAATACCTCACCCGTCGATGGCTCAATGGCAACTGCACTACCCATCTTACCGCTTAATAACTGCTCAGCCAAGAGTTGCAAACGGATGTCTATGGTCAGATGCAAGTCCGTACCCGACTGCGCCGGATAGTCCAACTCGCCATTATGATAACTGCCCTGTATGCGACCCTTCGAATCACGCATCAATACCTCTACTCCCTTCTGACCCCTTAAATAAGTTTCATACTGCTTCTCTATGCCGTCGCGACCAGAATAGTCACCTATGATATAATAATTATCTCTCTCCAAATCTTTGCGATTAACCTCACCCACGCTACCCACTATATGAGCTGCAGCAGGATAACGATAATCACGCAAAGTACGCTTCCTGACAGACACACCCGCAAAACTATACAGTTGCTCCTGCAAGTTGGCTACATCTTCCTTGGTGAGCATACTCATAAACAGTTGAGGAGTATAAGGCGAATAACCTCGGTTGCGATTGCGATTGGTTACCTCATTCATACGAGCCTCAAACTGGTCGCGAGTCAGTTGTAACGCCTCACAAAAGGACAAAGTGTCAAAACCGCTCTTCATCTCACGCACCACCACCATAACGTCATATACCGACTGATTGAACACCAACAAACTGTCGTTCCTGTCGTATATCAAACCGCGAGAAGGATAAATAGGCTGACGAACAAGGGCATTACCGTCTGCCTTATCCTTGGTGGAAGAGTCTATCACCTGAAGATAAAACAAACGACCTATGAATATAAGTGCCACCGCTATCACTATGCCACCTATAACATACGCACGATTATAATACTTATTGGAAATCATGACCTACGAAGCAAAAAGCCATAGACATAAACGCAAGCCAAAGTGATAGAACCGCTTATTATGACTTGCAGCACAACCCAATACCAATGTGCCCAACTCCAAGTGTCCAAAGAAAAAACGATAAGATGATGTATCAGTGTAAGCCATATACTCGACAGAGCAAATGTGGCATTACCTATACTGCCTGCCACCACCTCACCCGTAACACGCTCTATCTCTTGCACCTTGCGCGACAATATGATAGGTCGTATATAACTTATAGCCACGCAAGCCATTGTATGAATACCTGCCGATGAACACACACAATCCATTATCACACCCAACGCAAACCCCACCAACATCTCCGCATAACGAGGCATAATAGGCAAGCATATCAACAACAATATATAAATATACGGGTGACACAGATTGAACAAAGGCAGATGGTTGAATATGGCTATCTGCAAAAACAAAACAATGATTGTCCGTATGACCAACTGAAACCACTTCATGATGCCGTCCTCACATTGTCTTGCTCCGACTTGAGCGGATTAGTTACTATCTGTACATATCTCAACCTGCCAAAATCGGTGGTCAAGCGCACAAGCAATGTATAATAAGTATCGCCCTCCTTTATCGACACATCCTCTATCACACCTATCGGTATGTTTTCAGGGAAAAGATTAGTCAATCCGCTTGTCATCACACTATCACCCTTCTCCACACTGATATGACGACCTATATCGGTCAAATAAGCATAATGAGCAGATGGTCCGGTCCACTGCAAGAAACCCGCCTGACTGCTCGACTGCAAACGACACGACAAACGCATTTTGGGATGAATAATAGGAACCACCTGCGCATAATACTGATTGACTGCACCCACTACGCCCACTATACCGTCCGACGACATCACACCTTGACCAACGCCAACACCATCACGCTCGCCCTTGTTGAGAACCAGATAGTTATGCTGACTGCTCGTTTCCATATCCACCACCTTGGCAGGTATGTACTGCCACTGTAGGTGAGCATACAAATACACACTGTCCCGCTCCTGCTCGCGCTCCACTATATTCTGCAACTCATCCACTTGCCTGCGCAAACGAGCATTCTCTGCCGACAAACTCTCGTTGACGGACGACAGATGGAAATACTCGTTCATATCCGACAATGCACTATTAACAGACGCTATAACCGTATTGGACGACGACAGAAAAGTCGATTGTTGATACTTCTGCTCATTCACCAACCACAAAAAAGCAACTGCTTCTAACAATAGAAATAGAAGGAAGTTGCCGTTTTGCTGTATGAACCGAAGCAGATTACGCATAGGGCACACCCGCTTATCTTATAAGGAAGGGGAGATTATGTACGTTTTTAAGAGCAATACCCGTACCACGCGACACGGCATGCAAAGGGTCGTCTGCCACGTGGAACTGAATGGTTATCTTGTCGGTCAAGCGTTTAGCCAAACCATGTAACAACGCTCCGCCACCTGCAAGGAAGATACCACGCTTAACAATGTCTGCATACAATTCGGGAGGAGTGATGTCCAAAGCCTGCATAATAGCCTGCTCCACCTTCACTATGCTCTTATCCAAACAGTGGGCTATCTCTTGATAACTGACAGGCACCTGCATCGGCAAAGCCGTTACTTTATTAGGACCTATAACAACATAATCGTCCAAAGGCTCGTCCAATTCGGGCAAAGCCGAACCAACCGCTATCTTTATTCTCTCTGCCGTAGGCTCGTCTATCTTCAGGTTGTGCATACGCCCCATATACTCCACTATGTCAGCATTGAAGTCATCGCCGGCTGTCTTTATCGACTTATTAGCCACTATGCCGCCTAACGAGATAACGGCTATCTCAGTCGTACCGCCACCTATATCAACCACCATACAACCCTCGGGACTCTCTACGTCTATACCCAATCCAATAGCCGCAGCCATTGGCTCATAAATCATATATACATCTCTGCCGCCGGCATGCTCACTACTATCTCTTACGGCACGTATCTCAACATCAGTCGAACCTGACGGGATACACACAACCATACGCAGCGAAGGAGTAAACAACCTGTTTTTCTTCGGTATGGCTTGTATCATACCGCGTATCATCATCTCGCAAGCGTAGAAGTCCGCTATCACGCCGTCTTTAAGAGGACGCACGGTACGTATCATCGAACCGCCACGACCTATCATCATCTGTGCTTTACTGCCTACGGCAACCATCTTATTGTCCGACGAACTGATTGCCACCACCGAAGGCTCATCAACCACCACCTTATCATTGCTTATGATAATCGTATTGGCAGTACCGAGGTCAACGGCTATCTCTTGTGTAAACGAGAACATTCCCATTCTTTTTAACCTGTTTTAATGTAAATAATCAAGTACTTGTAAAAACGCGCAAAAGTATGACTTTTTACTTTTTATCAAAAGAACAACACGTTTTTTTTTCAGAAAAAAACATTCACTTGTATTCAGTATATTGTCTAACAGCAAAACGTCATTTAACAGCGATAATAACTTTTGTTCTGATATGGAGCGATGATTGTGCAATTCCACTTGATGCCTTTGAGGCGTGTACTTCTGCTTGTGGAGAAATGCGGATAAGTGCAGTTCCTTCATCGGACGAGGCTGTAATCATAACTTGACAGTGAAGATTTTTCTGTGCGCTTGGTTAGAAAATTCTAAAAAATCAGTCTCATTGCATTTCCATAAACTGATAAGAAAAAAGTTAGTAGTAAAAAACTACTAACTTTTTTCTTAAAAACCGTAAATATCTTGCGCTCCCTCAAGGACTTGAACCTTGGACCCCCTGATTAACAGTCAGATGCTCTAACCGACTGAGCTAAGGAAGCAATCCTCGCTTTATGAAAAACAACCCTTTTGTTCTCAAAAGCGGGTGCAAAAGTACAGCATTTTTTTTCTCTACCAAAAGAAAATGAAAAAAAATCGTATCTTTGCGCACTTTTTAATGTTTGTCATATAATCAACATCACCTATGAAAAAAGTATTAGGGTTAGGTAATGCACTAACAGACATCTTGTTACAGGTTTCGGAAGCCGATTTGAGAGAAATGGGATTACCCAAAGGCAGTATGAATCTGATTACGATGGAGCAAGTGGAGCATATTCAGCACCATTTTGTCAGTACTCGTCACCACTTGGTTGCAGGCGGTAGTGCCAGCAACACCATAGCCGCCATTACGCAATTAGGAGGTAAGGCGGCTTTTATCGGTAAGATAGGCAACGACGAAGTGGGCGAGTTCTATCGCGAAGACCTCAAAAAGAACGGAGTAGTGCCACTCTTATTAACTTCCAAAGAAAAGATGTCGGGTTGCAGTATCGTTCTTATCACTCCCGATGGCGAACGCACCTTTGCCACCTACCTCGGTGCGTCAGCCGATATGACCGCTGCCGACATACAGAAAGAAGCGTTCACAGGCTACGACATATTCCATATAGAAGGCTATATGGTTCAAGACAACGAACTGATTGAGAAGGCTATGCGGCTTGCCAAAGAGTCCGGCTGTATGGTGTCGTTGGACTTGGCTTCATATAATGTGGTCAATGAGAACCACTATTTTCTCAAACAACTTATTCGCCAATATGTGGACATCGTGTTTGCCAATGAAGACGAGAGTTTTGCCTATACCCACCTTAATCCAATGGAAGCAGTTGCCAAGTTAGCCAACGAGTGCGACATAGCCGTCGTCAAAGTGGGCAAACGCGGCAGTTATGTTCAGCAAGGCACTAATATGTATCATATAGGTGCCATCACGACCGAATGTACCGATTCCACCGGTGCCGGCGACCTCTATGCAGGAGGATTCCTGCACGCACTCAGCGACGGCTTTGATATACGTAAATGCGGAGAGATAGGCACCATTGCCGCAGGCAGAGTGGTCGAAATAATAGGAACCAAACTCTCCGACGAATCGTGGGAAGAGATACGACGTATATGCGCTCTCTATCGCGGATTTATGCAGAAATATCCAACTAACTTATAACCTTTTTCTTATGCGTATTCTATATTGTATATGGCAAGTACTGGTACTGCCTGTCTTAATACTCAACACCATTCTGTGTGCTGTCATCACTATTATCTTTTTTCCGTTCAATAACTCCGAGCCAATCCACCAAATACAGATGTTGTGGTGTAAGTTGATGTTCTACTGGCTTTTTATTCCTGTTACAATGGACGGGCAAGAGAATATAAAGAAAGGTCAGTCGTACGTTTTTGTGGCTAACCACGCCTCTATGTTCGATGTGTTCTTAATCTACGGTTGGTTGCCCGTTGTATATAAATGGCTGATGAAAAAGGAGATACGAAAGATTCCGTTTGTAGGAACGGCTTGCAAGGCTGCCGGACATATCTATGTTGACCGCAGCAATCCCCGTATGGCAGCCAAGAGTCTGCAAGAGGTGAAGGCGGCTCTCCACGATGGCGTCTGCACTGTCATCTTCCCCGAAGGCACTCGCTCCAAAGACGGCAAGATGGGACGCTTCCATCGCGGAGCATTCCAGATCGCACTTGATTTAGGACTGCCCGTCATTCCTCTTTCCTTATCAGGTTGCTACGAAGTAATGAATCGCAAAGAACACTTTGCTCATCGTCATCCCGTTCATATGCACATCGGTAAACCTATAATGATAAATGACTACGCCGATGAGAAAGAGGCTATGGAGGCTGTTCGTCAAGCCGTTGAGGAGGGAATAAGACAATGAGAACACCCGTATTGGTTTTTGTCTTGTGTCTTCCGCTTTTTCTGTCGGCTCAATCATCGTCAATCCGGATATTTGAACAAAGTCCCATTACCCGCAATGCTAATATAGGTGTCTATATCAAGGACTTGCAAACAGGCGAAGTCATCGACTCCTATCGCTCACGCAATAGTATCCCGCCGGCTTCGGTGATGAAAGTGCTGACCACCGCCACCGTATTGGAGTTGATGGACGCAGATAGTAGTTACCACACCGTATTGGAGTATTCGGGTTTTATCAGAAACGGCGTTTTGGAAGGCAATCTGTATATTCACGGCTATGGTGACCCCACTTTGGGCAATCTGAAAGTCGGTCAAGATTTTCTCTTGACGTGGGTCAAGGCTATCAAGGATAAGGGCATTAACGAGATTAAGGGGTCGGTGGTGGCAGACCTGTCATATTATGATGGGGACGCACTCAATCCCGCTTGGCTATGGGAAGATGCAGGCAATTATTACGCTCCGGGTATCTTCTCACTTGCATATATGGACAATACGATGAACATTGTCCTCCGCAGCGCACAAGTGGGCAGTGTGGCAGAAGTGCTTTATACCGTCCCTGAGGTGCCCGGCATACAGTTTGAGAACCATATCCGCTGCACCACCACCAACGAAGACTGCGCCTACGTACACGGTATGCCGTATAACTATTGTCGCTATTTGGTTGGTGCCATTCCTTCTAATGAAGGACAGTTCGGCGTTAAAGGGGACTTACCTAATCCCGGACTATTGTTAGCACAACATCTGACCTCTCGCCTGCGTTCAGCAGGTGTAAGCGTGAAGCAAGAAGCCACTTATCAATGCGAACGCGACCTCGTTCCACGCACAACTATACACACCCACTCTTCTATGCCGCTCAAAGACATCATTGTACTCACTAATCAGCATAGTATCAACCTCTATGCTGAGATGATGTATCGCAATCTGGCTGCACGGCTATCGATACCTTGCTCGCTGCATAACTCCGAAATGGCTGTAAGACAATTATGGCGAAATAGAGGGATAGACCTGTCCGGTGCCACCATCAAAGACGGTTGCGGATTAGGTCCGCAGAACGCCGTGAGTGCAGAGGCTTTGGTGCAGATACTGACCTTTATGCATGCCTCCAAACAGCAAGAGGCTTTCTACTCTTCCCTGCCTACCAGCGGCAAGACAGGCACACTACGCTCTTTCCTCTATGGTACAGCCTTGGAGGGTAGAGTGCACGCCAAAAGCGGAACAATAGGCGGAACGAAGAACTATGCCGGATATATAGAAATGCCTGACGGACACACTTGGGCTTTTGCCGTATTAGTCAATAGCGCAGCAGGTAAAACTCGTAATATACAATCTGTTATAGAAAAATACCTACTCGATGTATATAGCCAAAACAGATAGCACCAACAATCTCCTTCGTGCCGAGTATTTAGACAGGGAAGACCTGTTTACCATCGTAACCGACTATCAGACAGCAGGACGCGGACAACAAGGTAATGGTTGGGAGAGCGAAGAAGGCAAGAACTTGCTCTTCTCCACCTTGTTAACAGATTGGGACATTCCCCAAAGCGAGCAGTTTGTACTCAATCAAATAGTCAGCCTATCGCTTTATAAAGCTGTGGTTAAATTGCTTGACGATACACTCAAAACACATTTGTCTATCAAATGGCCCAACGACCTTTATTATGGTAACAAGAAATTGGCAGGCATACTGATTGAGAATATATGGCAAGGCACGGATGATTGTAAGTCCATCGTGGGCATAGGACTTAACGTCAATCAAAACATTTTTCGTTCGTCGGCACCCAATCCCGTTTCGCTCTGTCAGATAGTGGGTAAGACTCTTTCGCGAGAGACTATTCTTAAAGATTTCCTTTTCTTTTTGCAACAATATCGCATTTTATTACACAGCAAGCCATTGACCGATGTGCGCTCGCAAGTTCAAGACGAGTATATGCATAGTCTTTATCGTCGTGAAGGTGTTTACAGATGGCAGGAGAGAGAGGTTTCGCTTCAGCCCACTATGCCGCAAATGAAAGTGGAGAACGGGCAATTTAGTGCTTCTATCCACTCTATCACTTCTGTCGGTGAGCTGGTGCTTCTTACCACAGACAACACCTTGCGCACATTCCATTTCAAGCAGATACGCTACGTCATAGGGTGATGTTCTTTCGGGAACTTTGCAAAAAAATGAAGTATAGTTAAGATTTTTGCAGCCTTTTCGGATTTATTAAGTATGGTTCATTTTTTTTGAGTTCCTGTACCCTATTCAGTTCTTCGCAACTCTCAAAAGCTCGATCTCCGATGCTTGTGACACCATCTTTGATAATAGCAGTTTTTATGGACTCACGTGAGGAATACCACGGAGAAATTTCACCTTTTGTGTAATCATACATCTCTCCAAAGCCACTAATGGTCAGTACGCCATCTGTTAGCGTCCACGTGAGGTTTTCGCCGCAGGTGCCGTTGTAAGTCTCAGCGAAGAGGGTTCCTACGCTTGCGGCAAGAGCAAAGAAGAAGGTTAGAAGTTTTTGTTTTATGGGTGTTTGATGTTTGGTTAATAATTAGGTTATTTTGGTTTAGTCAAAGCATATATAAAGCAAAGCATGAATGTTATCCACGCTTATTCTCAGCGTGAAACATCACGGCGGCAAAAGTGTACGGCACTAAAAGGAGATATGCAAGGGAGAGGGGGATTTTTTGCCGATTGGCAATCGGCGGAAAACGAAGAAGCAACGCCGCGCTGACGCGGGACGCACTTGACAAAAAACATATTACAAACACATACCGACAAGGATGCCGGTATGTGATTGCGGGGCTTTTATTGGTCAACAATTATCGACAATTGGCCAACAATTTTTCTCTTTCTTTTTCCTGTTTAGTCGAGGCGATGACCTTGCAGGTCATAGGTGATGCCGTTAGGCGTGAGGATGCGGAGAATACCGTTTTTCATTTGTTTGCGGGGAGCGGGAGCGGCATCTCTTTCAGTCTCGTCCACGGGTGTTCCGCCGCTGGTCTTGAAGGTGCCGGTCTTCGTGTCAATGGCTTTGCCTTGACTATCTTTGGCAGTGAGGGTGTAGGTGTATTCGGTGTTTTCATTCAGCCCTGTGACGGTGAACGAGAAAGTGCCTGCTTGTGGTTGTTTGCGGATGTTGTCCCTGTCCGGCGCACCAAAATTGGGGCTTGTCAGGTGTCCTTCTTCATCAAAGACGAGGGTACAAACGACATTGCCGCTTTTATCTTTTATCACCAGTTCGTACGATGCGGCACCTGATATTTGCGGCCAGGCAATATCAGCCGATGTAGTAGTAACTATGACGGTAGGTGTAATAACATCTCCCGATTGAGAACCAATAGGCAGGATATTGGTAAAGTCTCGCCAGCCTATTGCCAACTTGTACTGCTGAACCGCACTTGACGGAACATAAAGAGGATTGGATTTGTCCACATAATTGAAGACTCCACCTCCTAATGTTGGCGGGTTAACAGATTCGCAGGTTATAGAGGTCAAACTGCTGCAAAATTCGAAAGCCCAACCTTCAATGCTTGTGACGCTGTTGGGAATGGTTACGGAGGTCAAACCGCGGCAACCATAGAAAGCATAGTATTCAATTCTTGTGACGCTGTTGGGAATGGTTATGGAGGTCAATTTGCGGCAACGAGAGAAAGCAAATTCTCCAATGCTTGTGACGCTGTTGGGAATGGTGAAGGAGGTGGCAGTTGTGCAAGCAGGGAAAGGAGTAAGTGTAGTGTTG
>CAMVHW010000025.1 GCA_947167395.1 uncultured Bacteroidales bacterium | reverse complement strand
CTTACTATCAGTCGTGATAATAAGGCTATTGCCGAGGGTTTGATGTATGACTTGACATACGCTCAAAATGAGGGTTTCAATACTCGCAAACAGTTTGCTTTTATGCGCAAGAAGGACGATGAGTTGCTATTGATTGTTGTTAATTTTGACGATCGTACTGTCGATTTGAATATCAATGTTCCTGAAGATGCGTTTAATTATTTACGTTTGCGTGAACATAAACGACTGAAATCAACAGACTTATTGACAGACAAGGAATACACGGGTATGGTATTATCCACTCAAGAGCCATTGAGGTTGAGTTTGCCTGCTTGGAAGGGAGTTGTGTTGCGTCTTGAGCCTATTAAGAGAAAGAAAAAGACTGAATGAAAGACTATTTGCGTTTAGTAAGGATAGACAACCTTGTGTTTATAGGTGTTTTGATGTGGGTGATGACTTATTGGTTGTCCTCGTCAGTACTTATGACCCAAGGTTTCAATGACCTTATGCCGTGGTGGATATGGTTAATGCTTACCTTGGGTACTATATTGATAGCGGCAGGAGGTTATGTAATCAACGACTACTTTGATGTCAAGATAGACCGTATCAATCGCCCTGACAAACTGATTGTTACAAGGACTGTCAGTAAGGATAGTGCGATGACTTTGTTTTATATAGTTACCGGTATTGGAATCGTATTAGGGTTGATATGCAGTTGGTACTTACGCAGCAGTGCATTAGCATTGATATACTTATTGGTCCCCGGCTTATTATGGTTTTATTCAGCGAGTTACAAGCGTATATTATTATTGGGTAATATATTGATAGCCTTTATATCCGCCTTGCCGCCTATTGTGATAGCGATAAGTCAAACGGCTTGGTTGCAACACCTGTATGGCAAAGATATGCTGCAATTTGTTCCTATCGGTCACGACTTGTTTGTTTGGTTAAGCGGTTTTTCGCTGTTTGCCTTTATAACCACATTGATACGTGAGATAATAAAGGATATGCAGGATCAGAATGGTGATCGGGAGTTGGAGTGTCATACCTTGCCTGTGGTAGTAGGAGATAAATGGACGAAGATAATAGTTACTATGTTGATAGTGATTATGATAGGAGTGATTGTACTCTTTTGGTGGAACATACTACCTTTTGACAGGTCTTTCTCGTCATTTTCAACTCGTTATCTTCTGTTTGGCATAATCATTCCGTTGTTATGCGAATTAGCCTTACTATGGTCGGCTCGTATACCTTCTGATTTTCGTACGGCTCAAGGGCTGATGAAGTTTATTATGTTTGTCGGCACGATGTATAGTTTTTGCTGTATGAGAATGCTATTTCAGGTTGCATAGATTTGTCTTTTTGTGTTGTGTTATGCAATCAGTAGCGACGATAGGAATGTTTGACGGTGTTCATTGCGGACATCGCTTTCTTCTTGGCGAATTGGTTGAATACGGCAAAAAGAAGGGGCTTCGCAGCCTTGTTATTACTTTTTCCAAACATCCACGCACCCTACTCCACCAATCGATGGACGGCTTGATAACCGGTCTTGAAGAGCGAAAAGCCAACATAGAGGCTCTCGGAGTGGATAAGGTCGTTATAATGGATTTCGGCAGTATATGCGATATGACTGCCAAGGAGTTTTTGGAGTTTATACACGAAGAATATGAGGTTAGTGACTTGCTGATGGGATATAATCACCATTTTGGCAGCGACCGTTTGTCGTCGTTTGAGCAGTATCAGCAAGCGGGTAAGGCAACAGGAATTCATATTGAGCAGATATCTGCTTCGCCTGAAATGGAAGTGTCGTCCT
Source organism: uncultured Bacteroidales bacterium (assembly GCA_947167395.1). Classification (GTDB taxonomy): domain Bacteria; phylum Bacteroidota; class Bacteroidia; order Bacteroidales; family Paludibacteraceae; genus Colicola. The sequence goes on along the minus strand of CAMVHW010000025.1, from coordinate 11,164 downwards.
CTATTATTCGTAAAGCATTATTGGCGGGAGATATAGAGACAGCCAATCGTTTGCTTTCGTATGAGTTCTCGCTGACGGGTAAGGTTATACACGGAAAGGGATTAGGCAGACAGATAGGTTATCCCACTGCTAATCTTTCACTGACAGATAAAGACAAGATTATTCCGAAGGCAGGTGTCTATATTGCACGTACCGACATTAACGGAATGCCATATACGGGAGTTATGAACATCGGCAGTAATCCAACTGTACAAGACGATGAACAAAAGCACTTTTTTGAAATTCACTTGCTTGATTATGAGGGCGATTTATATGGTGATATCCTGCGTGTGGAACTATTACATCGTCTTCGTGATGAGAAGAAATTTGACTCAATAGAGGAGTTAAGGACGCAGATTGCAGAGGACATACGAAAAGCCGAACAATACATAACAAGCGAATAACAAAGGGTAGCAGACGAATAGAATAATAAAGGGTAGCCAATGGCTACCCTTTATTATTCACATTGTATCATCAGCAGGACGGCACAATCATTTTGAGTGCGGAAGGCATAATGTCCACCTTGTATGGTCCGCAAGAATCAATGAGAATACCGTCTTTCTCTATGATTATATGTTTATCAGTCTGTATATTAACCGATTGTGCCGTGAAGTTTCTTATGAACGATACTTCTTTCAGTTTGCCGTTAAAGAGGTTGGGAATGGCAGAAAGTATCAGTTTGACAGTAGGATGCGCGACGAACATAGCGTGGAAAACACCGTCCCTCGGGTCGGCATCAGGGTTTTGACGAATGCCGCCTCCTGAGAATGGTCCGTTGCCGATGTTCATTGTAAAAAGCCGGTCAGAAATGGTCAAACCATTGTCATTAGTGAGTGTAACGGGTATCGATTTGTGGGTAAAGATAGCGGAAAGGAGTCCGAAGAAATAGTTGAGTCCGTGGCTTCCGACGTAGTATTTGAGTATTTGTGCTCTTTGGCAAGTTTTGGCATCTATACCAAAGCCTACGGAGTTGATGAAATAGTGTTTTTCTTCTTGTCCATTACGCCAAAGCGTAAGACAGCCTATGTCGATAGGTTGTTGTTTGCCTGTATTGAAAAAGACATCCAACGACTTTTTATAATCTCGTGTAAGTTGCCAAAAGCGTCCCCAGTCGTTACCTGTACCACGAGGCATCAGTCCGAAGGTGATGTTTTGTCGTTGTTCGTTACTTATTTGGGCGTGCATTATGCCGTCAATAGTTTCCGATAGTGTTCCGTCGCCACCTAAAACAAGAATTTGGTTGTGTCCGTTTTCGACTAATTCACGTGCGAGTTCAACAGCGTGTCCTGCATATTGCGTAACCTTATACGTGAAAGGCTGTTTCCTTTGTTTGAGAAGGTGGAAAAGGTAAAGTCGTTGCCTACGGTAACGACTTTTACCTGATTTGGGATTGATAATTATTCCTAACATAAATCAGACCATTATATTTACGTATAGGTTCTTTATAAATCCTTAATAAGCGTTCATTTGTTTATCCACTGTTTCGTTAATAAAGTCGGCAAAGGCTTGAATGGTCATAACGCCTTTGTCTTCAGCACCTTGACGTCGAACGGCAACTACACCTTCCTGTGCTTCTTTTTCTCCCACAACGAGCATATACGGAATACGTTTGAGTTCGTTATCACGAATCTTGCGTCCGAGTTTCTCGTTACGGTCGTCCACTATGACGCGAACATTCTGCTCTTCAAGCATTTGTTGCACTTTATATGCGTACTCATTCGACTTTTCGGAGATGGGCAGTACGACTGCTTGTTCGGGTGTGAGCCACAAGGGGAACTTACCTGCGGTATGCTCAATAAGAACAGCCACAAAGCGTTCCATAGAGCCAAACGGTGCACGGTGAATCATCACCGGACGGTGTTTGAGATTGTCTTCACCAACATACTCAAGGTCAAAGCGTTCAGGGAGGTTATAATCAACTTGAATAGTCCCCAGTTGCCAACGACGTCCGATAGCGTCTTTAACCATAAAGTCGAGTTTAGGACCATAGAAGGCAGCCTCACCGTATTCAATACGTGCCGGCAGGTTCTTTTCCTTGCAAGCCTCGATGATAGCCTGTTCGGCTTTCTCCCAAACCTCGTCAGAGCCAACGTACTTGGTGGGGTTATTGGGGTCGCGCAGTGATATTTGTGCCTCAAAATTCTTAAAGTCGAGCGAGCGGAAGATGATTTCAATAATCTCCATCACGCGTATAAACTCCTGTTTTACTTGGTCTTGACGGCAGAATATATGTGCATCGTCTTGTGTGAAAGAGCGCACTCGTGTCAGTCCGTGGAGTTCGCCGGATTGCTCATAGCGATAGACTGTACCAAACTCAGCAATACGCAAAGGCAGGTCTTTGTATGAGCGAGGACTATTCTTATAGATAGCGCAGTGGTGAGGGCAGTTCATCGGTTTGAGCAGATAGACCTCACCTTCTTCAGGAGTGGTGATAGGTTGGAACGAGTCTTTACCATAGTGGTCCCAGTGTCCGGAAGTGATATAGAGGTTCTTGGAGCCAATGTGCGGGGTTATGACCTGCTGATAGCCATATCGTTTTTGTATTTTTTTGAGGAAGTCTTCGAGTCGCAGGCGCAGTGCTGTTCCTTTGGGCAACCATATAGGCAGTCCTTTACCCACCATTTCTGAGAACATAAAGAGGTCCAACTCTTTACCTATACGTCTATGGTCACGTTTCTTGGCTTCTTCCAAGAGCGCGAGATGTTCGTCGAGCATTGACTTTTTGGGGAAGGAGATGGCGTATATACGTGTCATCATCGGTCTTGTTTCGTCTCCACGCCAGTAAGCGGCAGCGCAGGAGAGGACTTTGACTGCCTTGATAGGTTCGGTTGAGAGCAAGTGCGGACCGCGACAGAGGTCGGTGAAATTGCCTTGTGTATAGGTGGTTATCGTACCGTCTTCGAGTTCGCTGATGAGTTCGCATTTATAGTTCTGTCCTTTGGCTTCAAAGTCGTGCAGAGCATCGGCTTTGGCGATAGGACGGCGCACCAGTTGTTCTTTTTTGGCTCTCAGTTCCATCATCTTCTGTTCAATAGCGGGGAAGTCAGCCTCTTTGATGACTTGTCCTTCTGCGGGATAGACATCATAATAGAAGCCGTTTTCGATAGCGGGACCTATACCGAATTGTATGCCCGGATAGAGTTCTTGCAGTGCTTCCGCCATAAGGTGTGAAGATGTGTGCCAGAAAGCGTGTTTGGCTTCTGCATCGTCCCATTTATGGAGGCGTATGGCATAGTCGGCTTGGAGAGGTGTATTGAGGTCGATTGTTTTCCAGCCTTCGTCGTCGGTGTTGTATGTTTGACCGAGCGGGCGTATGCTTGCCACTAATATGTCCTGTGCCAACCGTTGGCTTATACTTTGAGCCACTTGGAGTGGTATAATGCCGCTTTCATATTGACGGACGCTGCCGTCGGGAAAAGAAAGTTGTATCATAATACAGTTATTTAGTTATTACTTAATGAGTTTACTTATGCTTTGTCTTTGATTGATTCAAATCCTTGTCCAATTACTCCTCTCGTTGGTGTTTCGCTGATGAAAGCAGTAGGGTCAATATCTCTCACCATTCGATATATTTGTGTTGCTTCGGACTTACGAACGAGCAACATAATGATTTTGCTTTCTTGACGTGTGTATGCTCCTTCTGCTTCGATGAATGTTACTCCTCGTCCCAACTTAGTCATAATAGTGTCGGCTATCTCTTGGTATTTTTTTGAGAAGATAAAGAACTGCACGCTTTGTCTTCCTCTGCCCATAACCCAGTCCACGGCTTGTGTTTCCACGAAGGAGTAACATAAACCGAAGAGTATCTGCTCAAAACGAGTTACTTGCGGAAGGAACCAAGCACTGCCGATAACCACCATATCCACGAAGAACAAGGCTCTTCCCATAGGAACATGCTTGTACTTATTGACCAACATTGCGATGATGTCGGTGCCACCGGTGTTACCGTTGTTGACATAGACGAAACCGAGTCCAGCACCATTGAGTACGCCGGCAAGTATGATTGCCATAAAGGGGTCGGAGATAAGCGGTGTTTCGCTTATGGGAAACAGCTTGAGCCATATAGTAAGTGTGAATATACCGTAAATAGCACGTACACAAGACTTCCAACCGAGCATAAAGATAGCGACAATAATCAATAAAACATTGATTACCAAGTTGCTCAACCATATAGGAATCACTTCTCCGGAAGCGAAATAGATGATTTCGCACAGACCTGTCAGTCCTCCGCCGATAATGGCGTGCGGTACTAAAATCTGATTGACTGCCAAGGCATAAGGAATTGTACATATTGCAATAAAGAACAATTCCTTAGCCTCAATCAGCCATTTTTTGTCTATCGTCATACGAATTTAGCCACGAGATTGCGGTCGCCGAAGCCGTTATCGACACGACTGACGGGTATCCAGAATTTGTTTTCAGCCACCCACTTGGTAGGATAAGCGGCTTTCTGACGGCTGTACGAGTGATGCCATTCGTCAGCAACTATTTCATATTCAGGGTGCGGAGCATTAAGCAGCACATTATCTTTGGCATCAGCCTTACCTGTTTCTATTTCGCGTATCTCTTCGCGAATAGTGAGCAGAGCGTCAATGAACTGATCCATCTCGTGTTTGCTTTCGCTTTCGGTAGGCTCCACCATCAGTGTTCCGTGAACGGGGAAGGAGAGCGTTGGAGCGTGGTAGCCGAAGTCCATAAGGCGTTTGGCGATATCTGTTTCCGTTATGCCGATAGCGTGGAACTGACGGCAATCAAGTATGAGTTCATGTCCTACTCTACCTGTTACGCCGGTATAGACTATTCCGTATGCGTCTTTGAGTTTAGCCGCCATATAGTTAGCAGAAAGAATGGCAGTTGCAGTGGCTTCGCGCAGTCCTTCGTAGCCCATCATACGGATATAGCCGTAGGAGATGAGAGCCATATTGGCATTTCCGTAGAGCGCGGACGAAACACGGTTATTGTCCTCGGTAGGCATACAATCAACCAATCGTTCAGCACAGCATATTGCACCCACACCGGGACCGCCGCCACCGTGAGGAGAAGCAAACGACTTATGCAGGTTGAGGTGGCATACGTCAGCACCGATAAAGCCGGGGTTGGTATAACCGATCTGTGCGTTCATATTGGCGCCGTCCATATATACGAGTCCACCGTTTTGGTGAATGATGTCGCACATCTCGCGGATTGCCATTTCGAAGATTCCGTGAGTAGAAGGATAAGTAATCATACATCCTGCCAAGGTGTCTTTATTGGCTTGTGCTTTCTCTCTCCAGTCGTTGAGGTCGGTATTGCCGTTCTCGTCACATTTGACGATGACAGGTGTGAAGCCTGCTTGTACGCACGAAGCGGGATTAGTACCGTGAGCGGAAGCGGGTATGAGCAGCACTTTACGATCGGTTTGTCCTTGACGACGGAGGTACTCGCGTATGGTTACCAAGCCGGTGTATTCGCCGGCAGCACCGCTGGTAGGTTGGAGGTTACAACCGGCAAAACCCGTGATGGAAGCCAGTTGGTGTTCCAGTTCGGACAGCATCTCGTTGAAGCCTTCTGTTTGGTCTTGCGGAGCCAAGGGGTGGATAGCCATCCAACCGGGCATAGTGATAGGCATCATGGCGGCTGCAGGGTTGAGTTTCATAGTGCAACTGCCCAGAGGAATCATCGAATGAGTGAGGCTGATGTCTTTGCGGTCAAGGCGTTTGATATAGCGCATCATCTCTGTTTCGGTATGATACTTCTTGAATACTTCTGCTTGCATATAGTCGATGTCGCGCACGCGGCTCTCATCGATTGCCCACAGACCTTCAAAGGCTTCTTCGCTCTGTTCGTATTGAGGCTGATTGCCTGTCAGGTCGGCAAAGAGTTCGATAAGGTTGTTCATATCGTCGAGAGTTACTGTCTCGTCAATACTCAATCCAACGAAGTCTTTTCCGTAATAGAGGTTGATACCTTTGTCGAGTGCTTTTTCACGCAGAGCCTCAACGTCATCAACGTGGAAGCGAAGTGTATCGAAGAACTCGGTATTATCTTGCTCTATACCATAGGCTTGCATCATCTCGTTGAGATAGACGGCACGACCGTGAATACCTTCGGCTATTTGTCTTATACCTTCTGCGCCGTGATAAACGCCGTACATACCTGCCATCATTGCACAGAGAGCCTCGGCAGTACATATATTAGACGTTGCTTTTTCTCGTTTGATATGCTGTTCGCGTGTCTGCAAAGCGAGGCGATAAGCGGGGTGTTCGTAAGTGTCTTTACTCAATCCTATTATACGACCGGGCATTTCGCGTTTGAACTCATCACGAGTAGCCATATAGCCGGCGGTAGGACCGCCAAAGCCCATCGGTAAACCAAAACGTTGAGCAGTACCGCATACGATGTCAGCGTCCAAGGGTTTGAGCAGAGCCATAGCCATAAGGTCGGCAACAACGGTTACCTTCATTCCTGCTTGGTGGCATTGGTTGATAAAAGAAACATAGTCTTCAATACTACCATCGGCATTAGGCAGTTGAACAAGTGCACCGAAATACTCGGCGGAGGGAACGAAAGTAGCATAATCACCTTTGACTATCTCTATACCTTGTCCGGCAGTGCGAGTGTTAAGCACGGCGAGAGTGTTTTCAAACACCTTTTCGTCCACGAACACTTTGCATACGTTTTGTTTCACTTGTTCGCGTGAGCGCAGGTTACGCATCATCGTTACAGCCTCGGCAGCCGAAGTGGCTTCGTCTAACAGCGAGCAGTTAGCGAGAGGCAGACCTGTGAGGTCGCTAATCATCGTTTGGAACACAAAGAGAGCCTCCAAGCGTCCTTGGCTCACTTCGGCTTGATAGGGAGTATAGGATGTGTACCATACGGGGTTTTCCAGTACGTTGCGAGCAATGACAGCAGGTGTGATAGTGCCATACCAACCACGACCTATAAGGCTCTTATAGGGCAAATTCTCCACTGCCATATCGGCAATGCTATCCAGGTGTTCTTGCTCGGTAAGAGGCTCGTCCAACTCCAAAGGCTCTTTAAGAAGAATATCCTTGGGCATTGTCTGCTCAATGAGTTGTTCCATCGACTCTACTCCCACGGCGGCAAGCATCTCTTTCCGCTCCTCTTGGCTGAGACCTATATGTCTCTGCTTTAGATAATTAACTTTCATAGTTTTATATTTTTTATAATAATCCGATTTTTAGTCCAAACAGGCATCGAGGTCGCGCTCGATGGCTTCGCGGTCAAGGTGTTGTCCTATGAAGACAAGTTTCTGCATACGGTCGCCGTATTTCTCATCCCAGTCGCGACGCAGGATTGGGTCTTTTGCCATCATCTGCATCAGTTCTTCTTTGGGCATAGTGGCATAGAACTCTCCTGCCTGTTTGAGGTTAAACTGTTTGCCTGCCTGCTCAAAGAGATAGCACATATCCGGTTCGTTGGAGAAATAGCACATACCTTTGCAACGAATGATATTATTGGTCCAATGGCGTGCCACAAAATCGTCAAACAGACCGAGATTGAACGGACGACGACGATAATAAACGAACGTCCCCACCCCGTACTCTTCGGCTTCACCTTCGTCTTCGTGGTGATGGTGGTGATGGTGCTCGTGTTCTTCTTCCACTTCACCTTCCACGCCTTGAATCCAAGCAGCACTACCTGCCACGTCGTCGAAATTGAAGTTACCTGTATTTAATAAGGTATCAAAAGGTACATCGCAATAGTCACATTCGATAATGTCAGCCGAAGGTTGTATGGCTCGAATAACGGCTTTAACGTGTTCCAAGTCTTCACGACTTATCTCAGAAGCCTTATTGAGCAAGATGAGGTTGCAGAACTCTATTTGCTGAATAACCAACGAGGCGAGGTCTTCTTCGTCCAAGTCTTTGCGTTGCAGTTCATCGCCGGAAGCAAACTCGTCCCGCAGACGAAGCGCGTCCACTACCGACACTATATTATCCAAGCGTGGATAGGGGTCAGAGGTGAAAGGCACCATACGGGTATATTGACAAATAGTCTGTGCAATAGGAGCGGGTTCGCATATACCGCTTGCCTCTATGACTATATAGTCAAACTGCTTGGCTGCACACAGGTCGTGAAGTTGCTGAATCAGATCCATCTTCAGCGTACAGCATATACAACCGTTTTGAAGGGCAACCAGATTATCGTCTTGTTGGGACACCACACCACCCTTTTGTATAAGGTCGGCATCTATATTCACCTCACCAAGGTCGTTAACGATGACCGCAAAACGGATTCCTTGTTTATTATTTAATATGCGATTGAGAAGTGTTGTCTTACCACTTCCGAGATAACCTGTCAAGAGCAGGACAGGTATGGAATTATCAAGTTTATTCATTTCTTTTTATTGTGCGTATTGTGTATATTCGGAATAGTATTGGTCAAACAGTTCGTCTATATGATAGTGATTGAGGTTCTGCAATACATAACCGAGAATACCGAGGTTTTGTTGAAGCGTTTGTTGCACACTCTTACGAGCATTGGAAGGCAGTGTATCACCCCAGTGCAGGTACTCAACACAAGAGGAAGCAACAGCGTCCATAATCACGTTGGCTTTGTCTTTCTCGCCCAAAGCATACATAATGGCAGCCATAGAGGCAGACGTGTAGTCGTAAGGAATGTTATATGAAGGCAGAACAGAATCGGCAAATTGGATAACTTCCAAACACTGCTCACGCTTACCTTCGTTATACAAAGCCTCTGCCAACTCCATAAACATCATACGATGGGTATGACACATACGCATCAGGTTCTCGTCGATATAAATGCCCGGTTTGTCTATATTACCATAGCGGAACTTATGCATCATATTGTCATACATCACTTCCGTATTCACTCTGGCTCGTCCGTCTTTGCTCTTATAAGGCGTTACCTTATAAGCCAAGCCGGTGAGTTCAAAGTAAGGACGCAGACCTAAATAGTAGTCATCACCAACGGTAACGGCAAAGTACATCGGTCTTTCCCAGTTGTTCTGCTCCAACATCTCCATAATCATCATCTCGGAGCGTGTATAGCGTTTAGCCGATTTAACGGGAATATGCTCACCGTCAGGTCCGTCGAAATAGAGTTGGTCGGTAGGCAAATAGTTCTCTCCGTTACGTTGCGTACGCGGATCGTCAGAACGCACATATTGGAAAGCACGCTCAATGGAGATAGGCTGCGCTAACTTATTCTCTACATACACCACCTCATTCTTACCGGGCATATAGTCCTTATATTCCCACGTGATAGGCAAGCCTTTGCTTTCGTAGTAAGGACGTTTCATCTGACCTATATACCAGTCGGTCTGCAAATAACTGAGGTTGCATACTCTCAGGTTAGTGCCCTCGCCTTCCACCTCTTGGTTGTACCAAAGCGGGAAGGTGTCGTTGTCGCCATTGGAGAATATGATACCTTGGTCTTCGCACGAGCGTAAGTAGTTGGCACCAAAGTCACGGCAGGTATATCTGTCCGAGCGATCGTGGTCGTCCCAGTTTTGCGAAGCCATCTGCGCAGGAATCAACAGACAGACAATAGTGGCGAGAATAGCCATAATGGTCTTTGCCCACTTGCTCTTCGCAAGCATAGTCAACCAATCATATATTTCTATCACTCCTAATCCTATCCATATACAGAAGGCGTAGAACGAACCGGCATAAGCATAGTCACGCTCACGAGGCTGATAAGGGGTCTGATTGAGATAAACAACGATAGCCAAACCGGTAAGGAAGAACAAAAGGAAAGTGATGGTGAAGTTCTTACTGCCTTCACGTCCTTTTTTCATTTGCCAAATAATACCAAGGAGACCTAATATGAGAGGTAACATATAATAGACGTTATGCCCTTTGTTTTCTTTTAGTTCGGTAGGCAAAGCATCTTGATCGCCATAGAAGAGATTATCCAAAGCCTTAAAACCTGTTATCCAATTACCTTTGTGTACCTCGCCATAACCTTGCAGGTCGTTCTGTCTGCCGGAGAAGTTCCACATAAAGTAACGCCAATACATATAATTGACCTGATAACGTAAGAAGAATCGCATATTCTCACCAAAGGTGGGACAATAGTCAGTTTTCTGCTGTCCGCAGTATTCATAACGCACGCGTCTGCCTTTTATGTCAGCCCAATCCTTATATGCCTTGACGTGATTGCCATTGGCTGAATACATACGCGGGAAGAACATACGGAACTCGTCCATATATTCATACGTGGTCTTATAACCGGTTATGACATAGTGGTCTTTCTCTCCTTCCACGCTCGGTGCGGGAGCATACTGTGCATTACCTTGCTTCTCCACAGGGATGCACATATTGCCCCTTATCTTCAATTTGACAGGTGCATTATAGGTCTGACCGTATAGGAGAGGCGTGTCGCCATATTGCTCACGATTGAGGTAGTATTTAAGGCTGAACACATTGTCGGGTGAGTTCTGATCCATAGGCGTGTCCGCACTGGAACGAATAACCAAGCAAGCATAGGACGAATAACCAATCAGTATGACCGCAATCATCATCGAAGCCGTATTGAGCAAGCGGGCAGAAAAACGGTCTTTATAATACAACAAGCCTCCCACCAACAAAGCGTCAATCACTATACCCATAAGCCAACTCTCTTTTATGAAAGCAGCCCCCGAGAGAGTGAATGCCAATACAAAAGCAATAATCTCACGTACCTTGTTTTCGTCTTTGGCAGTTTCTATTATAGCCCACACCAAGGCGGCTATGGTCAAGATGATATAAACAAACAGACCCGTATTGAACGGACAGCCGAGAGAGTTGACAAACAACAGTTCGAACCACCCTGCCACAGTGGGCACACCGGGAATAATGCCATATAAGATGATTGCCAATATGACCACTGACACCAAGAACGCAATAATAAAGCCTTTCCATGAGAAGTCATAACGACGGAAATAATATACCAAAACGATAGCGGGAATAGTAAGCAGGTTAAGCAAGTGCACACCTATTGACACACCCATCAGGTACATTATGAGAATAAGCCATCTGTCGGAACCTTCTTCGTCTGCATGCTCGTCCCATTTGAGTATCAGCCAAAAGACCACGGCAGTGAACAACGATGACGAGGCATAGACCTCACCCTCAACAGCCGAGAACCAGAAGGTATCGGAAAAAGTATATGCCAA
>CAMVHW010000024.1 GCA_947167395.1 uncultured Bacteroidales bacterium | reverse complement strand
GGGTTCGTGGGTGGGACCGTCTTCGCCAACGCGGAAAGCATCGTGACTCCAAATGAAGATAACAGGTATTTCCATCAGTGCAGCCATACGAACTGCGGGTTTCATATAGTCGGAGAAAACAAAGAATGTGCCGCAAGCGGGTATGATACCACCATGCAGGGACATACCTATACAAATGCAAGCCATAGTGAGTTCGCTGACGCCTGCTTGAAGGAACTGACCGCTGAAGTCGCCTTTCTTCAAGGCGTGTGTCTTTTTGAGGAAGCCATCGGTCTTGTCCGAATTGCTGAGGTCGGCTGACGCAACTATCATATTACCCACATTCTCTGCTAAATAGCCCAGTACGGTTGCGCCGGCAGTGCGAGTAGCCTTGTTTGGGGCTTGCTGTATCTTGCTCCAATCGATACAGGGTGTTTCGCCGGAGAAGAACGCCTCATATTCTTTGGCGAGTACAGGGTTTTGTTGTTGCCATTGGTAGAATTGTTCGTAACGGCGATTGGTTATTTCAGTCAGTTCGGCAGCACGTTCTTCGTATTGTTGTTTCACTTCGGGGAAGATGACGAACGGGTTTTGCGGGTCGCCGCCCAAGTGTTCAATGGTCTTCTCGAAAGATGCACCTGATTTAGAGATAGGTTGTCCGTGTGTTGAGCAGCGTTTTTCCCAACTGCTGCCGTCTTCGGTTACGCAACCCTTACCCATTGTTGTGTGTCCGATGATAAGGCTTGGACGATGGCTCTCTTGTTTAGCGCGGTGCAGTGCCTGACGAATGGCATCAGGGTCATTGCCCGGAATCTCCTGTACATACCAGTTCCATGCCCCATATTTCTTGGCTATGTCTTCGCTATCCACCTCGTCGCACATTGTGGAGAGTTGAACATCATTGCTGTCGTAGAACATTATGAGATTATCTAATCCCAGATGACCGGCTATACGACCTGCACCTTGACTTATCTCTTCCTGTATGCCGCCGTCGGATATGTAGGCGTAGATTGTAGGGTTATGCACACTACCAAATCGTTGGTTCATCCATTTGGCAGCGATGGCTGCTCCAACGGCAAAGGTGTGTCCTTGTCCGAGAGGTCCGCTGGAGTTCTCCACTCCGTGCTTGATGTCGCGCTCGGGGTGACCGGGGGTTATGCTGCCCCACTGACGGAAACTTTGCAGGTCGTCCAATGTGTATTTGCCTGCCAAACACAGGGTTGAGTACAACATCGGGGACATGTGCCCCGGATCGAGGAAGAAACGGTCACGACCTTCCCATTCGGGATTCTGTGGATCATACTCAATAAACTCTGAATACAAGACGTGCATAAAGTCTGCACCGCCCATTGCACCACCAGGGTGTCCACTCTTGGCTTTCTCCACCATTGCTGCCGACAAGATACGTATGTTGTCGGCTGCGCGATTCATTTGTTGTGTAGTATGCATATTGTTTGATTTTTGTTTTGTATTCCTATTCTTAAAAACGCCAACCGAAATAGTAGTTGGCACCCCATGCGGCTGTGTCGCGATAGCCGTATCCGGGAATGAAGATTGGTGCTTTCTCATAGGTGGCGTTCCTATTGGTAAACAGCATTTTCACTCGTGCCATCCACCCCATATAGAAACCGCTGACTATATGCACCTGACAGCCTATAACCACCTCGCCCCATACGTCGCATTTCTGCTGAAATGATGAGCCGATACGAATACCTACAAGCATTGAATTAGGTGATCGGCGGTTTTTCTTAAGAGGATTGATGTCGAGTCCAAAACGCATATATCCGCCGTTAATCTTGTTCTCCACGCTGTCTTTAATGGCATTGCCAAAAGCGTAGCCGCCTTCTATGGTGGGGAAGAAACGGTCTTGCAGACGCACGTTGACACCCAATTCATATTCTTGCAGTTTGCCTTTGGAGCGAGCCACTTCGTAAATAGGCGTGAAAGCATCTATTTTAAGAAACGTACCTTGATAGATGGTGGTGTCTGTGTGATGAGTATGACTTTTGCTCGTATCTTGTGCCATAGTGTTACCTGCTATAACTGCTTGAAGCAGAATAGTTAAAACAAGCACGATACTTTTTTTTGAAGTCATAAGACAGGGGAGTGATTGATTTTTACCACAGAGTGCGAACCTCATCTTTGAGCGATTCGAGTGCTATTTGGTGAGGGGTGATGCCGTTTTGCGAGTAGGCTGTCATAAGAACTCTTGCGTAGTCGAAGGGAGTAGCGTTTTTAGGCATTTGGGCAGCCATAGTATGGACAAACTCTGCCATTTGGTCGCGGGCATGCATAATCTTGTCCCACACCTCGTTGCTGACATAAATCTGTTGGCTCATATTATGTTCCCATTCACGGCGAATAGAGGTGAGCAAGTGTTGTTCCAACTGGGTGACAGTCATACCTGTGAAGTCGGTTTCTGCCACCATCTGTTCCGGCTCGGTACGCTCCAAAAGCAGAGCCAATCGCTCGTAGGCACGCAGGCGAATAGGGGTAATCTCTATTTGTGTATTACGCTTCATCTCCCACATACGTTTGTCGCGCTCGGTCTTGAATGTGTAACGCAGAACCAACCATACACAGAGTAATGTTATGAGCGATGGAATGGTAAACTGAAGAATAGTTAGCATAAGAAAAAGCCTATTTAATCTCGTTTTTGTAATCAGCACGCAAAAATAGTATATTTTTCACTTGTAACAAAAAAAAGATTTTATGGCTGCATATTATCCATAAAATCTTTTTTCTCTTGCGTTAAGATATTCTATTTCAACTTAATAGTTTCTCTATATACTCTATGGAATCGGTCTTCGGCTTCAACGGTCAGTTCTTTGGCATCGGCAGACGGAACGGCAGAGAAATAGTGGTCGGTGCGGAACGGCAGATAGTCGTCCACCACGCGAGCGCCATTGACATATTCTAAATAGTCAGGGTCGTAGGAATAGAACTGCTCCATATCACCTTTGAGTACTCCGTCTTCGTAGTAACGAACGTGCCAACCGCTATCCCAGTTCCAAATAGTGGCAACCACAGCCTTGGGGCGATCCATAACACGACCTACTGGATAGACACGCATTTGGTAGTTATCGTCGCGACCTGTTGACTTGAAGTACCAACTGATGTTTCTTCCTTCTCCTTCAAAGACTTGATAGCCTCGTGGTGCGCCGTCGCTACTCACCTGACTGGTCCACCAGTTGCCGCATAACGCACCTATATTGTGTTCCATAATGCCACCGCCAAGGTCTTTATTGGTGTTATGATGATGGTGTCCTGTTATGAATACGGCTTGAAACTTACCTGCCAACAGATTCACTAATTCCTGTCCACGCTCAATCAGCGGTCCATCGGCAGACGGACGAACTGGAGCATGCATGGCTATATAGACGCGATTGTCCATATTGATGGCACTACGCAGGAGTTGCATTAACCATTGCCATTGGTCGTCTATCGCCAACGTGGTGCGATAGCCTTTATTGCCGGTATATAGCATATCGTTGAGAACAACGTAATAGGCATCGCCAAGTTGGAAAGCATAGTAGGTGGGACCAAAGTCCTTTTTGTATAAATGTGCATAGTCGGCTTCGGGTGATTTGGGAAGGTACTTGTCAAAGTCGTGATTGCCTATCACAGGGTATATAGGAAAGCCTGCTTTCTTGGCAAAGTCCTTATATGTGGCGTTGTAACTATACACGTCCCATGTTATGTCGCCCAATACAATACCTGCCACCTGTCGGTCTGCATATTTGGCAGCCGTGGCTTGAATGTCGGGCAGAGCCTCACCAAAGAGTTTATCCACATCGGTATCAAGGTCTAACTGCGGGTCTGCCATAGTAATCATAGCATACTTGTCTTTCTGCCCCTTCATAGCCTGTAAAGCAAAGACGTATGTGTCTTTTCCTTCTTCTATTCGCTGATAGAACTGGGGAACACCTGTTTCAAAAGGTGCTACATAGCCTTTGGGAGTAACTATATACACGAACTCGGCTTTCTCGTTGAGGTCGAGAGTATAATTACCTTTTGTGTCTGTAGGGGAGAAAGAGTAGCCGTCGGTTACCAATACTCCGCCAAGAGGCTTATTATCGCCTTTCACCATGCCTGTTACAGTGCGGGCAGATATGCTTAAACTGCTCACTGACAGCATTATCGCTGCTAAAATAATTGTTTTCTTCATATTTGTGTGTTATATGGGTATTTTCATTTATTGGAAGAATGAGAAATAGACATTGCCGTAACTGCGTGTTTCTATGTGTCGAGGGTGGGAGGTGAAGTCGGTTGTCTTACCGTGTTCCACCACCAACCAACCGTCTTTCCTGAGAAAAGGCAGGCACAGGTCGGGCAGTTGGTCTATTTTGTCCAACATATACGGCGGGTCGGCATAGATAAAGTCGTATGTGGCAACGCAGGCATTAAGAAACTTAAACACGTCCGACCTTACCACACGCAGGTTATTTACTCCTAATTGCTTACAGGTCTGAATGATAAAGTTCTGCTGTGTATGTGCCACTTCAACCGAGGTAACGCTTTTTGCGCCTCGACTGACAAATTCCAAACCAATACCACCCGTACCTGCAAACAAGTCAAGCATATCCACGCCCTCAAAATCAATACGGTTATTGAGCAGGTTGAACAGGCTTTCCTTGGCAAAGTCGGTTGTTGGACGTGCTGTTATATTTTTAGGGGGCACTAATCTGCGCCCCCTAAAAGTACCGGATATAATCCGCATAAAAATGAATGTTTATTCCCAGTTACCTGCGTTGTTGTTAGGCTGTTCAACCGAACCGAACATCAGACCCGGGTAGTGTTCCAATTTCTCTTCTTTATCAATGAGGTTAACCAACTCCATCTTGTCCAAGTCGCTCAAGTAAGTGCGATAGTGAGCACGAACGGCTATGATAGGAACTTTGATGCCTTGTGAGGTGGTGTAGTCATTGTTTGTTTCCACTTCGTAACTCTGACCATTGCTATAAGGAATATAGGTTATTTGGTCAATATTGTCGGCGGTGAACTCACCTTTGAAGAGTGTCTCAATCATATTCTTGTAGATGGTGTCGCGGCGGAAACCTTGCAAGCCGTTATTGACAATCTCTTTGTCGTTTTTCCAAATATGGTCATACAACACGCTGTCGTTGTCGGTTTTGAGGTTAACGCGTGCTTTAAGCAATGCACGCTCCACCATTTTGGCAGCCTTATGCTCGGTCAGTCCGCTCTCCAACTGTTTGTCGGTCAGCGCACCTTCCTTCAATACCTCTTTCTTGGGAGCGGTACGCAGGAAGAGTACTAGTGAGTCCAAATCGTTGGTATAGCGACCTTTCTCCAACTTGTATTCGTTGTAGGCTGTACGAAGGTGAATAAGATTGGCTGTAACTGCTTGCTCACGTACCTCACGAGTGTTCTCAAAACGAATAGGTACGACTATGCTATTAACGCAAAGATAAGTCAGTACGATAATAGACAATACAAGCAAAATGCGAAAAATATAAGTTGTTGCTTTCATATTAGTATTGATAATTGATTACCAAGCAAAGAGCGGATACTTAACCATTTCGGTATTGACTGTTTCACGTACCTTTGCAATGGTTTGTTCGCTTTCGGGATTTTGGAGAACGGTGTCTATCAGATCAACAATCCACGGCATCTTATCCTCTTTCAGACCACGAGTGGTGATAGCAGGAGTACCAAAACGCAAACCACTGGTTTGGAACGCACTACGGCTATCAAAAGGTACCATATTCTTGTTGGTCGTGATGTCGGCTGCCACCAAGGCTTTCTCTGCCACCTTACCGGTCAAATCCGGATATTTGGTACGCAGGTCAACGAGCATTGAGTGGTTGTCCGTGCCGCCGGAGATAATCTTATAACCCTTATCCATAAAGGCTTGTGCAAGAACGGCGGCATTCTTCTTCACTTGTTGTTGATATATCTTAAATTCAGGAGTGAGAGCCTCACCAAAAGCAACAGCCTTGGCTGCAATCACGTGCTCCAACGGACCGCCTTGTACTCCGGGGAAGACAGCACTGTCAAGCAAGGCTGACATCATCTTCACTTCACCCTTGGGAGTGGTCTTACCCCAAGGATTGGCAAAGTCTTTACCCATCAGTATGACACCGCCACGAGGACCACGAAGGGTCTTATGAGTGGTGGAAGTAACGATATGAGCATATTTAAGCGGGTTCTCCAACAAGCCTGCTGCTATCAGTCCTGCGGGGTGAGCCATATCTACCATAAAGATTGCGCCTATCTCGTCTGCCACCTTGCGAATGCGGGCATAGTCCCACTCACGGCTGTATGCACTGGCACCGGCTACAATCAGTTTGGGACGCTCATTGCGCGCGCGTTGCTCTAATTGGTCATAATCAACACGACCCGTTTCTTCGTTAAGACTATAGTCAATGGCGTGGAACATCAAACCTGAGAAATTAACAGGGCTTCCGTGACTGAGGTGACCACCGTGGCTGAGGTTCAAGCCCATAAAGGTATCGCCTGCTTTCAGACAAGCCATAAACACACTCATATTGGCTTGTGCGCCGGAGTGTGGCTGTACGTTAACATACTCTGCACCAAACAGTTTCTTTAGTCTCTCACGAGCTACGTTCTCGCTCTCGTCCACTACTTCGCAACCGCCGTAATAGCGTTTGCCGGGATAACCTTCGGCATACTTGTTAGTCATAACCGAACCCATTGCTTCCATCACTTGGTCGCTAACATAATTCTCGCTGGCTATCAGTTCAATACCACGAGTCTGACGCTCACGCTCACGGCGAATAAGGTCAAATATTTCTGTATCTCTTGTCATTTTTAGTTGAAAATTGATAGTTTATAAACCTAATTTCTTGCGAATATCCTTTGGAATAGCGTTTTTATGAACCAAAATATCGTTGGTCTTATATTGCATAAAGGCTTCTGAAACATACCAAATTCCGTTATAGTCAAAGCCTTCTGTTCCCCACGAGTTCTTAATCATATAATAGATTTTACCGTTTTGGTCTTTGGCGCGACCGAAGATCTGCATACCATGGTCATCGGTGGTTTCCCAGTTGTCGTATGCTTCTTGACGCATCTCTTGGGTGATGGTCAGTTCGGGCAAGGGACGTTTGGTCAATTCTTCGCGTTTGCTCTTGGCATCCATACCGAGCCAGTGAGCCATATCGGTACCTGTTATCTGTGCGCCGTTCTCTGCGTCAGGTACAACACCCACACCTTTGCGTGTGAAGCCTTGTTCGCTTACATCGGCACCCCAAGCCATAGTGAAACCTTTGTCCAAAGCATTGTTGATGATAATCATAAGATCCTCCAGTGGCACGTTGTACATCATATCCATACGCCAGTTGTCAGGCACTTCAAGGGCAAAACGAGGATGACCCTCTTCGTATGAATAAGGACGATGGGTATAACTGGTTATGCTAACATAGTCGTCTGCATTCAGACCTAATGAAGCAGCGTATGAGAGGGGAGTATATTTCTTTCCTTGATAAGTAAACTCTTCGGGGCATTCACCAAGATAGGTGTCGTAGATAGCCTGCAAACCTTTTTTCCAAACGGGAGTGAGTTTGCCAAGACCACGTGTGAGGGCTTTTACATATCCGTTAGCCACTGCGTCCAACTCTTTATGAACGGGCAGGGTATCAGCCTTGGTTGCACCATATTTGATACCGGGCATAACCTCTTGAGGAACAAGACCATAGTGCTTTAAGCAATAGATAACGTCGTAAGCACTGCCGCCTGCTGCAAACTGTGCGTTTTGATACATACGTACTACATATTCAGCGCGGTCAACCATTGTATGACTTACCACGAACATCTCTGCAAAGTCCACATCTTTTACTTTGCCTTTACTAAGACGCATAACTTCACTCTCAAGAAAACCGAGCGTGGAGAAGCACCAGCAAGTACCGCTGCGGTGTTGGTTTTTAATGGGCGTAATGGCTACGCTGTCAACTGTTGTGAACACGAAACAAGAATCATTCTTCTGTTCGGTGGGCTCATTGGTCTGCGCCATAGCCATTCCGCTGATGGCTAACAGGGCGAAAAGCAAGGTCTTTTTCATACAAAAAAATAATGATTATGTTGATTTATGTTAATATGATTGTTCAACCGTTCTTACTTATGACTTGCGATAAGTGGAGCAATAGTCCCCATTTAAGTGAGCGCAAAAGTACAATCCCTTTTTAATGCATACAAGATATTTTTTTGCTTTTTTTGTTTTGCCACCATATAAGGTTGATTTATCTTTGCAGCGTCCTTTTATTGGTATGCTTTGAGGATATGCTTTTGCGACATTTCGGTTGGTACTGCTTTGTGCCAAAAACGGCTGATACATAACCTCTAATCACGATGTATGAATATACACATTAACTATCATAAATATAAAATACTATGAAAAAAGTATTTCTTGCCTTTATGGCTATGGCAGCATTTGTTTTTGTAGGCTGCAATCAAAAACAAAATCAAGAAACAGAAGAAACTAAGGTTCCCGCTGCTCTTACTGTTCATTATGGAGACACTATTTTGGTTGCTAAATTGATGCCTGGGTATTCAAGTTATGATATTACTCTTGATGATTACACTCATGGTATAATTGAAGGCGACACTGTTTATGTTCAGTGCATAGGTAAGACTGTGATGCATATTGTTGGTGATGGTAAAACATCTCAAGATGTTGCACTTACCGTTAACCCTTGGTTGACTGAGGACGTTATGTTTAAGATTCCTGCATTTAATTGGACTCTCACTCCGGAACAACTTATTAAAGAAAAAGGGCAACCTAATGTAGATCAAACTGTTGTAGAATATGGTTTCAGAAATATCGCCTATCTCCTCGATAATGACATGACAGGCAATCGTGTTGTGTATTATTTCTCCGGTGATAACTACAATAATCTTGATATGATGACATATTCATACTTTGATACTGACCATGGTGAGATGTTAAAATTGTTTATCGCTGAACGTTTCCCATTGAAGGATAGAGGTCAGTTTGCTAATGGAACAAAGGCATGGATTTATTATGACAATATCAATTTGAAGAATGCCACAACTCAAATTGTATATTATAAAGAAGAAACTTCACTTCAAGGAACATCTTGGAACGTATCATTCTATCCCTATAAATATGAAGAGCCTAAAAATTAAAATTGTATGTTAGGTTTAGGTAATCGTAATTTTATGACAAGCATAGTTTCATTGACTATGCTTGTTATTTTATTGTCGTCGTGCGGAAACAACGACCGTACCCTTCCTTCCGCCACGGGCAGCATATACGAGTGTGTGGTTGTATGCAACGACAATGTGTATCAGCCTATTCAGGCTGTTATGGCTGCAGATATGCCTTGTTTGCCGCAGATGGAGCCGTATTTCAACCTTTCGCATATAACGCCGGCTTTGTTTGACGATTTTCTCAAGTCTGCTCGCAATGTGCTGCTGATTGATATAAACGAAAATAAGTACACGCAGGTCAAAGCACGCTATTATCGTGACGCATGGAGCACACCGCAAGTGGTGTGCCGTGTGCAAGCACCATCGGCTGACCATTTTACGCAGTGGTGGACTACCTATGGCGAGCAGATAAGAGATTGGTTTGTAAAAGAAGAAATAAGTCGCCAAACGCGCTTTCTTAAAGCGGGGACCAACAAAGAAGCGCGACAAGCCTTAAAACAACATATAGGCTGTGATATGTTTATTCCGTCAGACTATGTTGTGGTTAAGGATACGGATAATCTTGTATGGTGCTGCAACAACAAAGGTCCGATGCGCAAAGACATAGTTGTTTATCGCTATCCTTACACCGACACTCTTCAACTTAAAGCCGAGAGTCTATATTCCAAGCGCGATGAGGTAATGGGTAAACTGGTGTCAGGTTCGGTGGAAGGGTCGTATATGGGAACTGAATACAAGATTTTTCCTCCTCAATGTAAGGAACTTGAGCCCTTGGAGAAAGACTCGATGATAAGTTTCTATGGTTATGAGATAAGAGGTTTGTGGAGGCTGTATAACGGTGAGGCAATGGGTGGTCCATACGTCAGCCATACTTTGTTGGATTATAAAACAGGTTATATCATCACAGCCGAGACTTTCCTTTACGCTTCCGGACAGAAGAAACGCAATGCGTTAAGGCAGCAGGAAGCAGTGCTATATACTATTACTATACCATAGTTCATTATTGTTTATTACCAATAAGAATGATATATTTCACTTCTATATGGAGATAGTTGATTTGCTTGAGTATGGTGAACGCGTGCAATTACGCCGGTGGTTTGAGCAACATGCAGCAACAGAAAAAGTATGTTGGGTGGCTATGCTGCGTAGCAAGCAACCAAAGGATGAAGGCGGAAAACAATTTGACGGTCCCTACTTGCACTATATTGATGTAGTAGAGGAGGCTCTTTGTTTTGGTTGGATTGACTCTACTAACAAACGATTGCCGGACGGCAGGCTCGCTCAACGTCTTTCACCTCGTCAAAAGCGTAGCCATTGGACTGATTTGAATAGGCAACGTTGTGCTGATTTGGAAGCGCGAGGTCTGATGACTGACCTTGGACGCGAAGCACTTATTGCAGGTCGCGAATGGTCTTCGCCACGTTGATGAGGTGGTCGGCAACGCGTTCGGAGTTCTGAGCAAGGGATATATACTCTGTGCCTGCTTGTGGCTTGCAGATTCCTAATGACAGTCGCTGAATATGATTGCGTTCCATTTCGTCCGTCAGTTGGTCAATCTGATCTTCTATCTGATTAGCAAGTCCGAGAGCATTCATATCCATCTTATGATATGCTTGTATCGTGGCTTCATATAGTCCGAAGATGAGTGTATTCATCTGCTCTATCTCTTTGAGTGCGTAATCGGAGAATCGTACTTCCTGCTGACGTAAGCTGTCTGCATACTCAATGATGTTTTTGGCATAGTCGCCTATGCGCTCCAAGTCGCTGACCGTGCGGATGGTGGAAACCAGATACTGGTGGTCGAAACGATTGAGTTGTTTATCTGAGAGCAGGAGGGCATAATGCACCAGTTCGCGATTGAGATAGTTGAGTTGTTTCTCCGTCTGTTCAAAGAGTTCGCGCTCGGAATTGTCGAGTGTGGTAACATTATGTATGGCTCGTTGGTAGTTCTGCAATGCCAATTGAGCCATATTCTCTACTTCTGCTTTGAGTTGTCTTATTGCGACCACCGGCGTGCGTAACATCTGCGGGTCAAGGAAATATAGATGCGGCTCGTTAGTTTGCTCAATCGGTTGGTCTTTGACGATACGACAAGCAAGATTGACCAGTGAGTTTGTCAGAGGCAGAGCAACCAACATAGTGGTGATATTAAAGACAGTATGAAACATTGCTAATTGCAGTTGCGGGGCAGCGGGGAAGAGATGTTCAAAGATAGTTCCGAAACTCCAGTCGCCGGCTGTTAAAAGGTTGAGAATAAAGGCTGCGCAAAGAAATAAGATGACACCTAAGACGTTGAATAGCAAGTGAATCATTGCTGTCCGTTTGGCTGCCACACCACTGGTAAGACCTGCAATGATGGCAACTACGCACGAACCGATATTGCTACCCATAGTGAGATAGATACCCTGATCCAAAGCAATCAAGCCGGTAACGACCATCGTTATGGCGATGGAAGTCATAACTGACGAGGACTGAATGATGGCAGTGATGACAGCACCTAAAAGCACCAATAACAGCGGATTA
The DNA here is from genome assembly GCA_947167395.1 of uncultured Bacteroidales bacterium. GTDB lineage: Bacteria > Bacteroidota > Bacteroidia > Bacteroidales > Paludibacteraceae > Colicola. Next base: position 1,504 of record CAMVHW010000024.1, on the reverse strand, counting down.
CTAATGGATGCGAGAAGGAGTTTGACGGAGTTGAGTGCGGCAAACTCGTCCATAGCGTTTGCCATCATACTGAGTCCTACAAAGAGCATTCCGAAGCCGGTAAGGATACCGCCTGTTTTCTTCCACGCATCGTTCTTGGCAAAGAGCATCATAAAAGCACCTATACCTGCAAAGGCTGCAAAAAGAACGGTGGTGGAGAGGCTGTTGGAGCCTGACAGACCAAGTGCCACTAATTGGGCGGTTACCGTTGTTCCGATGTTGGCACCATAGATGATAGTGGCTGCCTGCGAAAGGGACATTATACCCACATTTACAAAACCGATGACCATAACTGTTACGGCTCCGCTGGACTGGATGGCAGCTGTTCCGAGAGTACCGATACCGACTCCTACCAGTTTGTTATTACCTGTATGGGAGAAAAGACGTTTGAGGCGGCGAGAGGCTGCTGATTCGAGGTTACTACTCATCATTGTGCAGGCAACAAGAAAAACTCCTATACCTGCTAAAAGAGTCAAAAAGGCAGTTAGAATACTAATTACATTCATCTGTTATTATTGTTTGATATTCACTTTGAGATCTTAATTATCAGTAAAATAAATACGGTATAAACTCTTTGGAGTTCATACCGTATTGTTTATGTTAAGTTATAGTTATGGCATACGAGTGCTTTTCGCGGAGCATAGCGACGTACTAGCCCGAGCCTTTGTTTATCGGAGATACGAATAGTGGTGAATTTATCATTGTGGGTGGGTAATTGGCAATAAATAGGTGCATACGATGTGAGTGCTGTTCTATATATACCATTATCTTCGTCCAATTCGTCCCATTCGTAGTCTTCCGTTTCCAGTTCCACGCCACTCTCCATTAGTATGTCTTCGGCACCCCTTTGGCGGTCGGTATATGTATCCAACGCCATAGCCACAACAAACATACTCATCATAAAGAAGAGCCCCATCGGAGCATATTTGCGAATGATATTAAGCACTTTTTATATTCTCCATCGTTGTTAGAGAGAAGGGGACTCGTCTTAGCGGATTACTTGGTAATCATCTCTGCTCCGAAGTATGGTTGCAGAGCCTTGGGCAAAAGGATGCCGTTGTCTGTTTGGTTGTTCTCCAGCAGGGCAGCCACTATACGAGGCAGAGCCAAGGCTGAACCATTGAGCGTATGAGCCAATTGCACTTTCTTGTCTTCCTGACTGCGATAACGGCAGTGAAGACGATTGGCTTGATAGGTATCGAAATTACTGGTAGAACTAACCTCCAACCAACGTTGTTGTGCCAACGAATAGACCTCAAAGTCGTAGCATAAGGCAGCCGTGAAACTCATATCTCCTCCGCACAGACGCAGTATGCGATAAGGTAATTCCAAGTCTTTCAATAGCGACTCCACGTGGTCAAGCATCTCGCGATGAGAAACGGCACTATGTTCGGGAGTGTCGATACGCACAATCTCCACTTTGGAGAACTCGTGCAGACGATTCAGTCCGCGAACGTCCTTACCA
>CAMVHW010000023.1 GCA_947167395.1 uncultured Bacteroidales bacterium | reverse complement strand
CACCCGTTTCAGGGTCATAGAACTGCTCGGTCGTTTGCTCAACGAACTTGCCGTTATCGTACAGGTGACGGAAGAAATCCGCAGCCAGTTGATGATGAACTGACGAGGTGGTACGCGAATAGACATCAAACGATATGCCGAACTCACGGAAAGAGTCGCTTATGAGTTGATGATAACGGTCAACCACTTGTTGGGTCGTTATACCTTCCTTGCGTGCACGTATGGTAACGGGTACTCCGTGTTCATCGCTACCTCCCACAAAAAGCACATCTTGTCCTTTCAGACGAAGGTATCTGACATAAATATCTGCCGGCACATAAACGCCTGCCAAGTGACCTATATGTACAGGTCCGTTAGCGTATGGCAGTGCCGATGTAACTAATGTTCTTTTGTATGACATATACTGATTTATTGATTATTATCTGTTTTGGTTATATCGAGCGCGACCAACAAAATATCCAAGAGTTCGTCCACGCTCACTATACTGATTTTCTCTTCGTGAGCGACAGAAATCAGTCCTGTTTCTTCGGAAACGACAATGGCTATGGCATCCGTCTTTTCCGTTATACCCAATGCTGCTCTATGACGCAAACCGTATTGTTTAGGTATGTCGGTGGAGGTGGAAATAGGCAAGAGGCAGGCTGCACTATGTATTCGGTCATTAACTATAAAGAGTGCTCCGTCGTGCAAAGGACTGTTCTTGAAGAATATGTTTTCTATCAACCGTGTAGAAACGGCAGCGTCTATCTGTTCGCCCGACTCGGTATATTCGGTCAGGCTTTGACGGTTTTTAATCACAATCAGTGCACCTGTCTTTTGCTTTGCCATATGCGAACACGCCAACACCACTTGTTGCAGCACCTGCGTGGGGGTGCTTATGGACGAAGAACGAAACCAGTGGGACACGCTCCCCATCTTGGAGCCGAGCCGATAGAAGAAATGACGTATCTCGCCTTGGAAGATGACGATAAGAGCGATGGCTCCGACGCTGATTATACGGTCGAACAAAGCACCTGTCAGTTCCAAGCGGAAAAGGAAACTGACCAAGAACCACGCAACGATAAATACCAATATGCCCCAGAACAGGTTCTCTGCTCCGCTCTTGCGCAACAGACGAAACACACCATATAGAATAAGGGCTATAAGGAGTATATCTATAAGGTCTTTTATGGTAAAAGGGGGAAAGGTCATTGTCTGTGGGTCAGTTTAACTATTTCTATTGTTTGTTTGGCAGCCTCCACATCATGCACGCGCAGTATGTCTGCTCCGTTTGTGAGAGCCAAGACATTGGCGGCAGTGGTGGCATTTAGGGCTTCCATAGGAGTGATGCCAAGAGGTTTATAGAGCATTGACTTACGCGACAGACCGGCTAAAACGGGACAATGCAATACTGTAAATACTTGCAAGTTATTGAGCAAACGATAACTCTCTTCCGCAGTTTTGCCCAAGCCGAAGCCGGAGTCAAGAATAACATCTGCCACCCCCATTTGGTGAAGTCGATTGGTCTGCTCTTGAAGGAAATGAAGCACGTCGGCAACTATATCGTGCGCTATGTCAGCCTTCTGTTGTTGAGGAGTGAGCCAATAAGTATGGGTAAGAACGTAAGGCACTTTCTTCTGCGCTACCACGTCAAACATATCCTTGTCCCACTGTCCGCCCGACACATCGTTGATTATATCCGCACCGTACTCTTCCACTGCTCGCTTCGCTATCTCCGCCCGCCAAGTGTCCACAGAAATGATTGTATCCTGCCAAGTCGCACGAATGGTCTTCAGAGCCACTTGCAGTCTGTTCCACTCCTCATCCACGCTCACAAAGTCTGCATTAGGTCGGGTACTGTATGCACCTATATCTATTATATCCACCCCCTGCTGCTTCATCTGCGCCACCGAAACCGATATGTCCGCTTCTGTGCAACTGCTGCAATGAACGGCAAAACTGTCGGGCGTTACATTAAGTATTCCCATCACCACAGGCGATGAGAAATTCACCAACCGTGTTCCGCAACGTAAGGTAAAAGGAGTCATAGGGAAGGCTTACTTAACTTGCTTTGTGTTGAACCCGCAATATACTATCTCCACATCCATCGGCGAGTCGGTATGCTTGGCACTGCGAATCTTGGTGGCAGAAACCGACTGCTTGACTTTCAACGCACTCAAAACAGAGGTGGAAGACGATGTGGTATATTCGGTATCTACCGGCACCAACATCATCTTGAGCGTATCTATTGTCTGTCCGCGAAGCAGTTGGGTAAACAAAGACGACATATCGAAAGAGTAATAATACTCGTATGCAGCCGTCGAGGAGTTATACGAAGTAGTCAAAGAGGCTAATAGAGCCGTAGTGTCAGAGGGCAGTACTCCGTCCTTAAAAATCTCCTCATACGCGTTTTGCTTGACGAGCAGCATCTGTGAGGCAGGCGATGCCCAGTTGTCCGACTTACTGTTGGTGCTTTTGGCATTCTCCACATCTATACGCAGTTGCGCCAGATTGACGTATGCCGTGCGGTCTTGTACTCCCTCGTGTATGCGACCCAATATGTTAGTGGTCGGAATAGACAGATAGGCATATATATTGGCAGGCGACAGGATATAGTTGAAATCAGTGTCTTGCTGCAAAGCGGTAATCACTTTTTCCCGTTCGGCATACTCATAGTGGCATAGTTGTTTCACTTCCGAATTGGAATACAGCACCTTATGGTCGTCCATCGTGCGTGTTTCACCATTGTCGAGGTTGTAGGTAAAGTGGTAATGAATAGTTATACACAAGGACTGTATATACATAGCCGAGGAAGCACCATACGTGGAGGTTATGTATAGTCCGGGGAACTGCTTATTAAAAGCCTCTTGCGAGGAGAAGTCGCGAATAGTAAATAGTTGGCGAGCCTCTTTGTCGCTGAATTTAAGGCATATATATGGCATATAACTATTGCTTGTGGAAGTAAAAATCGTGTCGGGGGAATTGCTTAACGAAACCACTTCACTGCCGTTTAATACTGAACGCGACGCAGTCGTAAAACGAGCAATATCCACATTGGCACTATACGCAGAGTCATAGCATAACGGCTCTTTGTCCAAGAGATAAGCGTTCAAGCCTATCGGAGCATCGCCATCGCCATACCACGAGCGATAGTAGATATACAGACACACCGAATCCAGTTCGGAAGCATCGGGATATACCCACCCTACGGGGCAAGCAAATTGGGTAAGCAGATCTGCCTTGAGCGTACCAAAGTCTTGGGAATGACACTCGCCCAAAAGGCACGAATCGGGAGCGGTATATACCGACTTGGCGGCAGCGATGTCCGACAACACGTCACGTAAGGTATCCACCTTGACTATCACTCCGCCCACCTCGTTACCTTGGAGAGCCGAACTGCCTGCACTAACCACATCGTCCTTACATGCCGTCAGCAGACTTATTACCAAGCAGACTATTATAGAAATCCAAGTATTCTTGTTGACCATTGTTTTCACTGTATTTCATCATCGGTTTGCCGCTCGTTTCCGCATAATTAAGCAGACGCTGATTAACCTTGTCGCCGCCAATGACTAAAGCGTCGGCATTATCTATGGCAAGACGCATCAACTCCTCATAACCAACGGGGAAACCGGCTATACTTCTCACATCGTTGTTCTTTATACCGTCTATCTTCAGTTTCTTTGTGAATTGAGTACTAAAAGGCTTGGTGTATTCTTCATTCTCAAGCGAAACGACTATTTTGGAGTGCGTAAAGAACGGCGTGTCAGAATATGCTTTCTTCAAGTAGAGAGGAGCCAGAGCGGACATCCAACCGGAGCAGTGCACTATACTCGGTGTCCAACGAAGTTTGCGCACTGTTTCTATTACGCTGCGTGCATAAAAGATGGTACGCTCGTCGTTATCGTCATACTCACCGTTCTCATCACCTATACCCTTACGGCGGTCAAAATACTCATCGTTATCAACGAAATAGATTTGCAGACGAGCCGACTGGATACTTGCCACCTTAATAATCAACTGCCGGTCGGTATCGTCAATAATGATATTTACACCGGAGAGGCGTATAACCTCATGCAGTTGGTTACGACGCTCGTTCACCTCACCGAACTTGGGCATAAAAGTGCGTGTTTCCCAGCCTTTTGACTGAAACCACTCGGGCAGGTGACGATTCTTGACACGAATAGGCGTTTCCTCTGCTATGTAGGGGTAAATTTCCTGTGAAATGAATAGAATACGATTAGGGTCTTTCATAAGCGTTGATTTTATTTTTCCACATAACGCCGCAAAATTATAAAATTTTACGCATAACAGGACAAGAAAAAAACAAAAAAAATGAAAAAATAGACTTTATAAGGTCATTTTTGACATAAAAACATTTAATTTTGCGGCGTTAAAAAGAAAAAAGACAGATGCGCATATATTTTCTTTTGGTTCGTATAGCGGCACTACTGGGGCATAAGAAGGCTCGTTTGCTCGTAAAAGGTCAGGCTGACACCCTTAACAGTCTTCGCCATTCACCAACAGACGAAGCACCGAACAATGATTATAAAGGCTGTATATGGATACATGCTGCTTCGGTAGGCGAATTTGAGCAGGCTCGACCGCTTATCGAACGCCTGCGTAAGCAGAAACCTGAGCAGAAAATCATTCTCACATTCTTCTCCCCGTCAGGCTATGAGATGCATAAGGACTATGATAAAGTGGATAAGGTCTTTTATTTACCATTTGCCACACATAAAAATGCTTGCGCGTTCATAGATGCCATACAACCTAAAACGGCTGTATTCGTCAAATATGAGTTTTGGAAGCCATACCTAAGAGAACTTCACCAACGCAATATACCTACGTACCTAATCAGTGCCATCTTCCGTCCCGGACAATTGTTTTTCCTTCCGTGGGGCAAGCCTTATAAAAGGCTGTTATTCTATTTTACCCACCTGTATGTTCAGGACCAGGACTCTCTCCTTCTTCTTAACAAGCACGGTATCAACAATGTTTCCGTAGCTGGCGACACGCGCTTTGACAGGGTAAAGAACATATCTCAACTCACTCGCAAGATACCCCAAATGGAAGTGTTTGTTCAACCTCGTATGTTAGAGCAAGAGAAACGACACATCATAGTGGCAGGCAGTACTTGGCAACCCGATGAACAGTTGCTTGCAAAGTACATAGACGAAAGAGATGACGTGCAGTTGGTACTTGTTCCCCACGAAATCAACGACGAACATCTGCAATATATATTCCAACTCTTTAACGGCAGATATGTACTTTATAGTCAAGCCAACAAGCATAATCTTGCCACGGCACGAGTGTTGGTGGTCGATTTGATGGGTCTGCTCTCACGTCTGTATAAGTATGCCGACATAGCCTACGTAGGCGGTGGTTTCGGTGTCGGCATACATAACACCTTGGAGGCTGCCGTCTATGGCATACCTGTTGCTTTTGGTCCTAATTACCATAAATTCCGCGAAGCGAAAGGGCTGATTAAGTCAGGGGCTGCTCTGTCGGTGAAAAACTACCGACAATTAAAGGACGGTTTGGACCGTATGATTGCCGATAAAGACACAATGGGACAAGCAGCCACGGCATATATAAAGTCAGAGATTGGCGCTACCGAACGCATATATAAGAATCTATTTCCAAAGAACAATAAAGAATAACAGATATGGCACAAAAACCTTCCATACCCAAGGGTACGCGCGACTTCTCTCCCATAGAGATGGCTCGCCGTAACTATATATTCAACACCATACGCGATGTCTTTCGCATCTATGGTTTTCAGCAAATTGAGACCCCTGCAATGGAAACGATGTCCACGCTGATGGGCAAGTACGGAGAAGAGGGGGATAAACTGCTTTTCCGCATACAAAACAGCGGCGAGAAAGCGACGGAAGCCCCCGAAAAAGGCTTGCGCTACGATCTGACCGTTCCTTTTGCCCGCTATGTGGTGCAACATCGCGAAGAGATACAATTTCCATTCCGTCGCTACCAGATACAACCCGTATGGCGTGCCGACAGACCGCAGAAAGGTCGCTACCGCGAGTTCTATCAATGCGACGTGGACATAATAGGAAGCGACTCACTGTTGGGCGAGTTGGAACTCGTGCAGATAGTGGAAGAAGTATATAAACGCTTCGGTATCAACGTTACACTGCATATCAACAACCGCAAGATACTGGCAGGTATAGCCGAGACAATAGGCGCAGAAGATAAGATAATCGACATCACTGTGGCTATTGACAAGTTGGACAAGATTGGCAGAGAAAACGTCAATAAAGAACTGTTGGAAAGAGGATTGAGCGAACAGCAGGTGGAGCAACTGCAACCTATACTGAACCTTGAAGGCAGCAATGAGGACAAACTGTCAGCCATAGGTGATTTGTTGAAACAAAGCCCGACAGGCACAAAGGGCGTAGAAGAACTGAGCGAGGTCTTCCGTCTATACAATAACAGTCGTACGGATAATACTTCCGCTTTCAATATCGAATTGGACTTATGTTTGGCACGAGGTCTGAACTACTATACCGGTGCCATCTTTGAGGTTAAAGCCAACGACGTGGAGATAGGCAGTATAACCGGCGGCGGCAGATACGACAATCTGACCGGCATATTCGGCTTGGCAGGAGTAAGCGGTGTGGGCATATCGTTTGGAGCAGACCGTATATATGATGTGCTCACCCAACTCAACGCCTTCCCGCAACAATCGCAAGACCAAACACAAATACTCTTTGCCTGCTTTGGCGAAAAAGAAAGGGACTATGCTCTTACTTGGGCAAAGCAATTAAGAGGACAAGACATACCCACTGAGGTTTATCCCGACCTGACGAAGATAAAGAAACAGATGGCATACGCCGATGCCAAACGCATACCATACGTTGCCATCATCGGTGAGAACGAGATGCAAACAGGACAAGTAATGCTAAAAAACATGCTTACCGGTGAGCAACAACCGCTTACCCGGGAAGCCCTAATACAAAAACTGAAATGAAGACCACCACAACCCAATATGATGAAGTAATAGATCGCTGTCGTCGTATCTTCGTACTTAAAATGAAAGACTATGGTCCGTCGTGGCGTATTATGCGTCCGCAAACAGTGAACGACCAACTCTTCATCAAAGCCAAACGCATACGAGAGATAGAGATGACAGGCGAGAATATGGTAGGCGAATCGATAGAAAACGAGATGATGGCAATAGTTAATTATTCCATTATCGGACTTATCCAACTGCGCAAAGGTTTTGCCGACGGAGTGGATATGTCAGCCGACCAAGCCACCGAACTCTACGACACCTATGCTCGCGAATGCAAAGACTTGATGCTAAAGAAAAACCACGACTACGGAGAGGCTTGGCGAGATATGTACCCCTCGTCCTTGACGGATATAATCCTCACCAAAATCAATCGCAATAAATCCATAGCCGCACATAACTATCAGACACTGGCTTCGGAAGGCTGCGACGGCAACTATATCGACATGCTCAACTACGCCGTCTTCTATCTCATACAGATGTCCGAGAAAGATAAACAATAACCGTTATGAACAATAGAACACAAATTGTTATTGCCCACTTATCACGCACCTTATTAGGTCTGACCTTTATCTTTTCCGGAACGGTAAAGGCTATTGACCCCTTGGGTACAACATATAAGATTGAAGACTACCTGACCGCTTTCGGCGGGTTTTTCACCGACCTGCTTCCTTTGGCACAAGCGGCTGCCATTGTGCTGATTGCCGTGGAGTTTGTGCTTGGTGTATGCCTTACGCTCAACGTCCGCACATCCCTTACATCGTGGTTGAGCCTCATTTTCTATATGGTGATGACACCGCTCACTCTGTACATCGCACTTAATAATCCCGTGAGCGACTGCGGGTGCTTCGGCGATGCCATAGTACTGACCAACTGGCAGACCTTTTGGAAGAACATAGTTCTGTCGGCTCTTGTCATCCTCTTGCTGCTCACCAAGAAATACACTCATCAGTTATGGCTCAATAAAATAGAAGCATACATAGCCTCATCAAGTCTTATTGTAGTCATCGGATTTATGATATGGACTATCTATCACCTGCCTGTCATCGATTTCCGTCCCTACAAAATAGGTAACCACCTGCCGACACTGATGGAATACCCCGACGATGCCGAACAAGACCAATTCTTGATTACTTTCACCTACTCCAAAGACGGCTTTGAGCAGGATTTCACCATAGACAATTACCCCAAGAACGATTCGGCTTGGACCTTCGTAAGGCAAAACTCAACTCTCATCAAGAAAGGCTACGAACCGCCTATTCACGACTTTGAGATTATCAACACCGACTACGAAGACATAACATACGATATACTGGAAAGCGAAACGCCTGTTACACTCGTCGTTATGTATGACCTGAAAAAAACAGACCTCTCACAAACAGGCAAACTGCTTTCACTATACTCACAATGCTCACAACAAGGGCAGGAGTTGTATATCCTTACCGGTGCCGGCGAAGACGAACGCGAACGGTTCTGCGAACAAAATAATATGCAAGAGGTGGAACACTTATTCTGCACTTGCGACCCCGTAACTCTGAAAACAATAGTTCGTGCCAACCCCGGAGTGGTAGTAATAGAAAACGGCATTGTTATTGACAAATACAACTTACGTAACAGATAATTACAATCTACGCAATATTAACTATTAACTATTAATTTTAACTCTATATTATGAGAACAAAAATGGTAGCAGGCAACTGGAAAATGAACATGACCCTGCAAGAAGGTGTAGCATTGGCTACGGAACTGAAAGATAAAATAACCAATCCGTCGTGCCAAGTGGTAATAGGCACTCCTTTTATTCATTTGGCAACAATCAGCCAACTGCTCAAAGGCACTCCTATCCAATTAGCAGCCGAGAACTGTGCCGACAAAGAGAAAGGTGCTTTCACAGGTGAAGTGAGTGCAGCAATGGTGGCTTCCACAGGTGCACAATACTGCATACTCGGTCATAGCGAACGCCGCGCTTATTATAACGAAACGACCGACATACTGCGTGAGAAAGTGCTGCTGGCTCTCGCTAACGGACTGAAACCTATATTCTGCATAGGTGAGATAAAAGAGGAAAGAGAAGCCAACATACAGAACGAAGTGGTTAAGACTCAATTAGAAGAGTCCCTCTTCAACCTAAGCGAACAAGAATTCCGCAACATAACTCTCGCCTACGAACCCGTGTGGGCTATCGGCACCGGTCTGACAGCCACACCCCAACAAGCACAAGAGATGCACGCATACATACGCAGCGTCATCGCAAAGAAATACGGACAAGAAACGGCAGACGACACAACTATCCTCTATGGCGGTAGTTGCAACGAAAAGAACGCTGCCGAACTGTTTGCCAATCCTGATGTTGACGGCGGACTGATAGGAGGTGCCAGCCTCGTGGCTGATAAGTTCCTCGCTATCATTGCTGCAAGATAAGAAAGACCGACAGATATGGCTCTCGTTAAATCAATTGTCCGCGACGGACAGAAACTGACACCTGCCATAGCACCTGATGTCTTTTTGGCAGAAAATGCCACAGTGGTGGGTGAGGTAACCATCGGCGAAGGCAGCAGTATATGGTTCAATGCCGTCCTGCGAGGTGATGTCAATACCATTACCATAGGCAAACATTGCAACATACAAGACGGAGCAGTACTGCATACTCTTTATCAGAAATCGACAATCACACTCGGCGACTATGTGTCGGTGGGGCATAACGTAACCATCCACGGTGCCGATGTGGATGACTATGCCTTAATAGGTATGGGTTCCACCCTGTTGGACGGCGTACATGTAGGCGAAGGAGCGATAGTGGCTGCCGGTGCATTAGTGCTGAAAAATACGCAGATAGGTGCCCACGAACTATGGGGCGGAGTACCTGCTAAGTTCATTAAGAAAGTTGACCCCGAACAGGCAGCGGAGATGAACAAGAAAATAGCCCACAACTACGCTATGTACGCTTCGTGGTACGAACAATAGAGAAACAAAAATCAGCGTAACTTGAAAGTTACGCTGATTTTTTTGTTATTCTTTATATGCGTTCTTTTAGTCGCTGAATTTAGCCCCGATATAATCACGGTTCAAGCGTGCTATATTAGCAAGGCTGACTTGTTTTGGACATTCGGCTGCACAAGCACCGGTGTTGGTACAGTTACCGAATCCGAGTTCGTCCATTTTCTCCAACATTGCTTTGGCACGGCGATGTTTCTCCACCTTACCTTGTGGCAGAAGATTGAGTTGGCTGACTTTGGCTGCCACGAATAACATTGCCGAACCGTTCTTACAAGCCGCAGCACACGCACCGCAACCTATACAAGAAGCAGCGTCCATTGCCTCGTCGGCAATCGGTTTGGGAATAGGTATGGCGTTGGCATCAGGCACGCCACCTGTATTAACACTGATAAAGCCGCCTGCCTGCATAATTTTGTCGTAGGCTTGGCGATCAACCATCAAGTCTTTGATTACGGGGAAAGCACGACTACGCCATGGCTCAATGGTAATGGTTTCACCATCGTGGAATTTGCGCATGTGAAGTTGGCAAGTGGTGATTGCGCTGTCAGGACCGTGCGGGTGTCCGTTCACATACATTGAACACATACCGCATATACCCTCGCGGCAATCGTGGTCAAATGCAATAGGATCTTTCTTCTCGGCAATGAGTTGCTCGTTGAGAATATCCATCATCTCCAAGAAAGACGCGCCTTGGAAAATGTGTTTGAGTTCATAAGTCTCAAAATAACCTTTTGCCTTAGGTCCTGCCTGTCTCCAAACACGAACCTTAATGTTAATGTAACTGTCCATGGATTGTTTTTGTTTCCTAAATGAATATGTTTCGTGATTCGGGGGGGATTCGAACCCCCGACCCACAGCTTAGAAGGCTGTTGCTCTATCCAACTGAGCTACCGAACCGTTTAGAACCCCGCACTTATGTCAATACACAAGTGAGCAAAATGAGTTGCAAAAATACTGCTTTTTTATATATGCACAATAAAAATTTCAAAAAATTCTTTTTATTTTGGAAAAAGTAGTATTTTTGCGCGCTTTTTTCGGAAAAAACTATGCGTCAATTAAAAATCACAAAATCTATTACTAATCGCGAATCTGCTTCGTTAGATAAGTATCTGCAAGAGATAGGTCGCGAGGAGTTAATCTCTGCCGAGGACGAAGTCGAATTGGCTGCTCGTATAAGACAGGGGGACAGAAAAGCATTAGACAAATTGACAAAGGCTAACCTCCGCTTTGTGGTATCGGTTGCCAAACAGTATCAAAATCAAGGCTTAAGCCTGCCTGACCTCATCAATGAAGGAAATTTAGGTCTCATAAAGGCTGCAGAAAAATTTGATGAAACTCGTGGTTTCAAGTTCATTTCGTACGCCGTATGGTGGATACGCCAGAGTATTCTTCAAGCATTAGCCGAACAGGCTCGTATTGTTCGCTTACCTCTTAATCAGGTAGGCTCAATCAACAAGATTAACAAGGCGCTTCAACGTTTTGAGCAAGAGCACGAACGCCGTCCGTCGGTGGAAGAATTGGCTGAGATGTTGGATATGCCGGTTGAGAAAGTGGCTGAAACGATGAAGATGTCGGGTCGCCACGTCAGTATGGACGCTCCTTTTGTGGAGGGCGAAGACAATAGTCTTATCGACGTTATGCCCAACGAGGACAGCCCCAACGCTGACAGAGAGTTAATCAACGAATCGCTCACCAAGGAGATTGACCGCGCATTAGCCACTCTTACCCCCAGAGAAGCGGAGATACTGCGTAAGTTCTTCGGATTGGGAATGCAGGAAAAGACGTTGGAAGAGATTGGCGAAGATTTTCATCTTACTCGTGAGCGTGTGCGTCAGATTAAAGAGAAGGCAATACGCAAACTGAAAGTGAACTCAAGAAGCCATATCCTGAAAACCTACTTGGGATAAGGTCTGCAAAAAGTTACTTGAGAACAGAAGAGAAAGAAAGAGAGAGCAGTTGCTCTCTCTTTCTTTCTTGTTATAAGAATACGATTATACGCCTTTGCTCATTCAGATAAGACTTGCCAAGTTCCTTCCGTAGTCGCGACACTGATTGATACCCTCTTCGGTAGGTACCCATTGAAGTCGCAGACCTTCGTTCAATAGAGCAAAGCCGGCTGTCTGCAAATGTTCGTTAATCAATTTGACGGCTTCACCTCCCCAACCGTAACTACCGAAAGCGGCAGCCTTCTTCTGCTTGAACTTCAAGCCGCGCATCATCTCCAATATACCTGCTATGGCATAGGAGTAGCCGTTATTGATAGTGGGTGAACCCACCAAAACGGCTTTGGAGCGGAAGACCTCGGTAAGAATATCGTTCTTATCATCTTTCGACGCGTTCATCAATTTGACGGTCAATGTATTGTCGGCTTGGCGAAGTCCTTCGGCTATACCTTCAGCCATAGTGCGAGTGGAGTTCCACATCGTGTCATAGACTATGGTTACTTGGTGCTGTTGGTAATTATTCGACCAGCGGGTATAACGGTCAATTATATCTGCTATATGCTTACGCCAAATAATACCATGGCTGGGTGCGATGAGTTGCAAGGGAAGGTTCATTGCCAGTATCTCTTGCAGTTTCTTGGCAGCCATAGGACTATAGGTGTTAAGTATGTTAGCATAGTATTTCTCTGCCTCATACATAACCTCGTCCAACTCAACGCAATCGTCATACAACGATTCGGAGGCGAAATGCTGACCAAAACCGTCGTTGGAGAAGAGTATATTATCGCCGCTCAGATATGAGAACATCGTGTCGGGCCAGTGAAGCATAGGTGCTTCGATAAAGGTAAGAGTAGTGTCGCCCAACGTGAGTGTATCGCCTGTACGGACATTAACGAAGTTCCAGTCTTGGTGGTAGTGTCCGCGAATGATTGCCTCACCTTTCTTGGTGCAATAAATAGGAGTGTTAGGGATCTCCCTCATCAGTTCGACCAGTGAACCGCTATGATCTATCTCGTTGTGGTTCATCACGATATAGTCTATCTTACTTAGGTTGATAACCTCTTTGAGATGACGTACGAACTCCACATCGTAAGGTTGCCATACGGTGTCGATAAGAGCCGTTTTTTGGTCTTGTACGAGATAAGCATTATAACTCGACCCACGGAAAGTGGAAAGTTCTTGCCCGTGAAAATGCTTGAGCTCCCAATCTACCTTACCTACCCAAGTAACATGGTCTGTCAGTTGTTTAGCCATAGTGCAACAGGTTTAATGAGTTAGTCAGCCAGACTGAAATCATCTTTCGTTACTCCGCAAACGGGGCATACCCAGTTGGCAGGGATGTCTTCAAAGGCAGTGCCGGGAGCAATTCCGCTTTCAGGGTCACCAACTGCGGGATCATATACATACCCGCAAATATCACATACGTACTTTTGCATAATAATTTGTTTTAATTGAT
>CAMVHW010000022.1 GCA_947167395.1 uncultured Bacteroidales bacterium | reverse complement strand
CAATATAACCTCCGTGGGAAGATGGAGATTCTGACAGGCACATTAGGTAAAGCCTTCGGCGGTTCGGTGGGCGGCTTCACTACCGGTAAGAAAGAGATTATCGACCTGCTCCGCCAACGCAGTCGTCCATATCTCTTCTCCAACTCTATTCCTCCTATGGTTGCTGCTGCCGCTCTCAAAACATTTGAGTTGCTCACTCGCGACAACTCACTGCAAGACAAACTGCATGCCAACACCGACTACTTCGTAAGCAAGATGACCGCTGCCGGATTCGACATCAAACCTACCCAATCGGCTATTTGCGCCGTTATGCTCTATGACGCTCGTCTCAGCCAAGAGTTTGCTGCCGCACTCCAACAAGAAGGTATCTATGTAACAGGTTTCTATTATCCCGTTGTTCCACAAGGTCAAGCACGTATTCGCGTTCAACTCTCTGCCGCACATACACAAGCACAATTAGACCGAGGCGTGGAAGCCTTCGTTAAAGTAGGCAAACAACTGGGAGTCCTTAAATAACTATTTCATTATGAGACATACAAGGCTATTCTTGTTTGTCATTCTCGTTAGCGTATTGGCAGGCTGTAATCAAAAGTCTGCCAATACTTTCGTAAGAGAAGGCAACCAATATGCTCACTGGTTTCAACTGCAAGACTCCGCCGACTTCCAAATCCTTACCATCTTCTCTCCTTGGGATAACGGCAACGAAATGGCGAAGTACTACCTGACGCAGGACACTAACCTTACACTTGTAGGCAAAACAGTTATTCATACACCTATACACCGAATCATCACCGCCTCTTGCACTCATATCGGCTTCTTATCGGCACTCAACTGCACCGACTTGTTAGTCGGCGTGTGCAATCCCGAATTGATTTATACCCCATTGTCAATAGCCTCCGAACAAAGCGAAGGAATAATCAATATGGGCGATGCGATGACCCCGAATATAGAACGAATAACACTCGCTCATCCGGATATAATGTTCATATCCACTTATGCACAAGGCGATGCCACAGCTACGCAATTAGTGAAAATGGGAGTACCCGTGCTTTACGTCAATGAATGGATAGAGAAACATCCTTTGGCACGAGCCGAATGGATAAAAGTCTTTGGAGCACTAACCAACCGAAAACAAATGGCAGATAGTATATACAGTTCAGTGGTTGATAAATACACAAACCTGTGCGAAGACGCAAAGAACCTTTCGCCTGTACGCCCTTCGATAATGAGCGGGCAAGATTTTCGTGGTACTTGGTATGTTCCCGCAGGCGATACTTATATGGGAGTTCTCTTTAAGGATGCCGGAGCCAAATATAAATACCAAGATAAAACGTATGAAGGTAGTATTCCTCTCTCGTTGGAACAAGCCATCATCGATTTTGCCGACGAAGCGGACGTGTGGGTGGGCTCAAATGCACGCTCATTGAAGCAGTTGGAACAAATAAACGCACAACACACTCAATTCAAGGCTTTCAAGAATAAGCGTGTTTATAACTTCCTTCATCGCTCCACTCCCGCCGGGGCTAACGACTTTTGGGAAAGAGGAGTCGTTCATCCCGAAGAGATGCTCGGCGACCTTATTCACATACTCTATCACGATAACTTTGAATGGGAAAATATCTTTATTGAACAACTTTCAGATTAACAGACCAATCATTTCTCATTCCACATCTTTAACAACTCACCTATCACGTAATTACTACCGCCGATAAAAAGAATATCGTGTTCTTTTTGTTCGCTCATAGCAGCCTTGACTGCTTCGGTTACAGAATGATAAATAGCACCATCCGTTTGTGGTGCTATTTGTTTCCACATCTCAAAAAGCCTCTCAGCAGGTATGGCACGATGAGTACCTGCTTGAGTAAAATAGTACTTCGCGTTGGTTGGCATTAAGCGAATCACATTTTCTACATCCTTATCATCAACCATGCCAAAAACTATGCGAAGGCGACTGTTTGTGTATTTTCTTGCGTATTCGGAACAAGTTTGGCGTAATTGTTGTGAAACGTATTTCAGACCGTGTGAGTTATGACCGGTGTCGCAAATAACCAATGGTTGATTAGATAGGGTTTCCCAACGACCACGCAAACCGGTAAGACTACATACTTTCTTAAAACCATAAGCAATGGCTTCGGAGGGAATATTGGGAAGGATATTGCTTGTATTCAAACTGCGTAAGGCAACAAAAGCAGTCTGCATGTTCTTCTCTTGATACATTCCCTTCAATTCGCACTCACTGACTACACGATGCCTCTCTCTCATAAGATACATACACCTTTCAGCAAACCATATCTTACAATCATCCGTTTCCAAGCCCTCACCATATATACCATTCCGCTTTGCTGCCTCTATAAAGACAGGCTCCGTTTCATTCTCAACCTCACCCACAACACAAGGTACGTTGGGTTTCATTATACCCGCCTTCTCATACGCAATCCGGGATAAGGTGCTGCCTAAGAACTCAGTATGATCCATACCCACATTGGTTATAACAGACAGAATTACTCCGTGAGGTATGGGACTAACCGAATATGGAGGCAAGATGTTGGTACTATCTAATCGACCGCCTAAACCCACCTCCACTACGGCAACATCAACCTCTTTCTCTGCAAAATACTGAAAAGCCAATGCCATTGTGGTCTCAAAAAAAGAAGGCTTAACTTTCTCTAAAAAGTCTTTGTTCTTCTCCACAAACTCCACTACCCTACTCTCCTCAATCTCATTCATTCGCTCTGTCTTTCCTCTGCCGACTCTTACGCGCTCACGAAAATCCACAAGGTGCGGCGAAGTGTATAGTCCCACTTTCAAACCTGCCGCTTGCAAACTGGCTGCTATCAGATGTGATACCGATCCCTTGCCATTGGTGCCGGTTATATGAATTGACTTAAAGCGTTGTTCGGGATGCCCTAAATGCTCCATCAACAACTCCGTATTCTGCAATCCAGGTTTATACGCTGCTGCACCTACAAGATGAAAAGGAGGTTGAAGTGCATAGAGATACTCTATAGTTTCTTTATAGTTCATATCGATTTGGAATAATTATGCGTTCAGTAAAAAATGGTGGGACTTTTGTCTTCCTCACTTTCAAGTGCCAAAGAAAAAGCATATCTGTCTTTTGCAGTCGTCATTATTTGCTCACAGCCTTGTAATACCTCTTTTAGGGACTCTGTTATACCTGTTCCTTTTAATTTCAGTACAGACTCTTTCCGTGTCCATAATTTGGTAAACTCAATCGTCGGCTGCTCTGAATGTCTTATTTGCTCTTGTTCATCCGTGTTCATAGAATACGAAATCAAGCCATCGGACACGATTCTATAACTTTCTATATCCGCACCAACCGGCTTATCGCTGACGGCAACCAAAATACCTTCTTTACAATGACTTATTGAGAAATAAGGACCTGCGGAAAGATAAGGCTTACCATACTGATTATACCTAAAATCCAATAAGCCCCATTTTCTGTTGGTTAATAAAGTCGCATTACAATCGGCTACTCCATCGCAGATTCCTTTCTTATACAACTCTACCAAATACAGCAGCAGCATATAACTCTTCAAGCAAGCCCAACGACCAAATAAATGCTTATATTTCAGTGCTTGCTCCCGCCTTTGTAGGCCGACAAGCGGCAACATACGTTCCACATCCGCTTCCGTGCAAGCACTCATATCGTCCCAAATACTATATATCATAATAAGGTTATGGTCTGATGTGTGAAATTAAAGGGCGCAAAGATAATCGTTTTTTCTTATCTCTCTTCAAAAGTGCCATCGGTATAGAAAATAACAATCTTCTCTATTCTTTTTTCCTGCAATGGCACAAATTTACTACTTCCGAAACTACTTACATTTTTATTATTATTCATACCTCGCCCGGTATTACTATCAACACCTTTATTTAACGCTGAATATCCAACTCCCTCCTGTACACTTTGCCTCGTAGTACCGCTATCTGTAAATAAGGACAAAGCATTACTATCGTGGACAGCCGACAAAGCATTGTGACCTCCGTTCATTGCAGCATCTTTGTTATCATCTATCACTGCAGAATCATTGCCATTTCCGATTGCTCTATACATAGGTCCGCTATCCAATATCAGCCAATCGGCACTGATTGTACGAAAACTATTCAGTACGCTCTGCATAACGTCCAAACTTGGGTTGTTTCTACCACCCAATATATTTGACAATGTTCCGGCACTTATACCGACACGCTCCGCAAACTGTTTTGCGTTCAAGTCTTCTCTCTCCATTATTTGGAGAATTTTTTCTCTTCCTGACATATATGTGAATATTAAAATCGCCGCAAAGATATGACAACTTGCTCTTATTTACAAATCTTAATTACACAAAAGAAAAATAAACAAAGACTTTCAAATGAAAACACTGCCATTATTCAACAATAATACACCAATAGCGAGCTAATATGTAATAATGTATTATAGCATAAAGGATTACGAAATACAGACAGATTGATATGCAAGGTGATACAACAGTTTAAGTAGTGATAATAAGGTGCATAATATAAGGCGTTTGCAAAATTTCGCATTGTTCTACCGATATGTTTTGTGCATACTAAAACAATAAATAAAGACCTCGTTATGTAGCACTTTAAGTGTATTATGTTATAGTGCTTATTTACAACATATTATACATATACACTACTCTACTTTATGCGTGTCGGATTTTGAAGTATATGTTCGGTGTGTTGGTAATTCACATATCAATATATAAGGTGTTGGGAATTGATAAGCATCTGCATATATCTGTGAATTTTTTAGTTATTGACATCTGCAAATTTTTACACTTCTGCGTATTCACAGTTCTATTTATATTTACTGAGGTTTTTGTATTCATTTATATTTTTGAAAAAATATCACTCTACCCTTTGTCAGTTACAAAAATCAGCATACTTTTGCGGCGGATTAGGAAAGTTGTCTGAGTGGTCGAAAGAGCCACACTCGAAATGTGGTGTACGCATTACGTCGTACCGGGGGTTCGAATCCCTCACTTTCCGCTGAAGATTCTACTTTAATTATGATTTAGTTGAAGTAGAGTCTTTTTTTGGCACGGAATTTGTTTGTATTTTGAGCGGAACAAAAAATTATTCTTTTCTATTTTTTTCTTTATTTATGGAAACAACAGTAGATATTCGCGAACTCCAAGAACGTATTGAACGTGAGAGTTCGTTTGTCGATGCATTAAGCATGGGTATGAATCAAGTAATCATTGGTCAAAAACACCTGATTGAAAGCCTCTTAATCGGTTTATTGAGCGATGGTCATATATTGCTTGAAGGTGTTCCCGGATTGGCAAAGACACTGGCTATCAAAACAATGTCCGACCTGATAAAAGCCAAGTTCTCTCGTATTCAGTTTACCCCCGATTTACTTCCTGCCGATGTGATAGGCACGCAGATTTATTCTCAAAAGAACGAAGAGTTCTCTGTAAGACGCGGTCCTATATTTGCTAATTTCGTATTGGCAGACGAGATTAACCGTGCTCCCGCCAAGGTTCAGTCGGCATTGTTGGAGGCTATGCAAGAAAGACAAGTAACCATAGGTGAGCATACTTTCAAATTGGAGGATCCGTTTCTTGTGCTTGCCACTCAAAACCCTATTGAACAAGAAGGTACTTATCCATTGCCGGAAGCGCAAACCGACCGTTTTATGCTGAAAGTGGTAATCAACTACCCTCAAAAAGAAGAGGAACAGCAGATTATTCGTCAGAACATAAGCGGGGAAAAGAAGCAGGTGCTTCCTATCCTATCTCCTGAAGATATAAAGAAGGCTCGTGCTATTGTTCGCCAAGTTTATTTGGACGAAAAGATTGAGCGATACATTGTTGATATTGTATTTGCTTCGCGTATGCCGGAACAGTACGGTTTGGATAGTTTGAAGCCAATGATTGCTTTTGGCGGTAGTCCTCGTGCGAGCATCAATTTGGCATTGGCTGCACGTGCATACGCCTTTATTCATCGTCGCGGTTATGTTGTTCCCGAAGATGTTCGTGCCGTATGCTACGACGTTATGCGTCATCGTATAGGTCTTACCTACGAAGCAGAAGCCAACAATATGACCACGGAAGATATTATAACAGAAATACTCAATGCTGTTCAAGTTCCCTAATCAGTTATGACAAGTGAAGAGATTCTTCAAAAGGTTCGCAAGATAGAGATTAAGGCTCGTGGCTTAAGTCGCAATATCTTTGCGGGTGAGTATCATAGTCAGTTCAAAGGGCGTGGTATGGCATTCTCTGAAGTGAGAGAATATCAGCCCGGTGATGATGTGCGAGCCATAGACTGGAACGTGACTGCGCGACTCAACAAACCTTTTATAAAGGTGTATGAGGAGGAGCGCGAACTGACTGTTATGCTGCTCGTTGACGTGAGCGGTAGCCGCAATTTCGGCACCATAGGTCAGTTCAAACGCGACCAGATGGCTGAAGTGGCAGCCACTCTCGCCTTCTCTACCATCGAGAACAACGATAAGGTGGGGGTAATCTTTTTCTCCGACAAGATAGAAAAATACATACCTCCTAAAAAAGGTAAAACCCACATTCTGCATATTATTCGCCAACTCATCAGTTTTGAGCCTCAATCGCAAGGTACTGACATTTCGCTGGCATTGGAGTATTTTGCCAATGCGCAGAAGCGTCGCTGTACTGCCTTTCTTATAAGCGACTTTGTTGTAAGAGAAAAAATTAGCGACTTGGAGAAACCGATGATGATAGCGTCCAATAAGCACGACCTTAATGTCATACAGATATACGACCGCTATGATTTCCGACTGCCTGATGTGGGTCTTCTTAAAGTTCACGATGCGGAAACGGGGCGTGATGTATGGACTGACACATCTCTTGCTTCAACTCGTAATGCCTTTGCCCTCTCACGCAAAAAGAAACAAGAGGAACTGATTAGTTTAATGACCAAAACAGGAGTGAATAACATATCAATCAGAACCGACGAAGACTACGTTAAAGCATTGATGTTGCTATTTAATAGAGGCAAAAACAGAACAAAAGAAAAGAAATAGTTATGTTACAATTCATAATAGCCATAATAGTCAGTGCGAGTATCGACTCCACCACCCTTATGATTGGCGACCAAACGGCTATGCACCTGCAAGTTATTCAGGACAAAAATGACAAGGTGCAGATGCCTGTTTACGGCGAATGGCTTATTCCGGGTATAGAAATAGTCAATCGCACAGGTATTGATAGCAGCAAGTTGTCGGATGGGCGAGTTAAACTGACACAAGATTATACACTGACGAGTTTTGAGGACTCACTCTTTGCCATCAATCCCATCGTGTTTACCATCAATGGCGATACAGTGTTAAGCGACCCGCTGATGCTTAATGTGGTTCAACCTTTTGAGTTGGACACTTCGTATGCTATTTGCGATATCAAACCTATACAGAAAGCCCCTGTCTGGGTATGGGGTGTGGCACGTTGGTTCGTCCTTGCTATCTTTATGATTGCTTTGGGATTGGGCTTGTATTACATACTCACGCATATACGTGACGGTCGTAGGTTGAGAGATACGTTCAAGCCGGTTGTTCCTCAACGTCCGGCGGAAGAAGTGGCATTAGAACAATTGGATATCATTCGTAAAGAAAAGATATGGCAAAACGGCCGTGAGAAAGATTATCACACTCAACTGACCGATGTCGTTCGCGAATATATAGCAGGTCGATTCAATGTATCTTCCACCGAAAAGACTTCCGAAGAAACCTTACGAGAGATGAAACCTATTCTGAACGAACAGAAAGAATTGTACACCGGACTTACAGGTATGCTTCGTTTGGCTGACCTTATTAAGTTTGCCAAGTGGAAAGCCACACCGGAAGAGAACGAGAATAGCCTAAGGATGGCATATCGCTTTGTAAATGAGACTACTCCTAAAAAGGAAAACAAAGAAGAGGAGGAAACATTATGATTTTTCATTCGCCGGCATATTTATTTCTGTTGCTGCTGCTTATACCTGTTATTGGTTGGTATATATGGCAACTGCGTAATGCTCAAGCCACAATACAATTGAGCGATGCCAAAGAATTGGAACGCCAACCCAAGTCGTTGCGTGTATGGCTCATACATGTTCCGTTTGTGCTTCGTGTAGCCTGCATAACACTGCTTTCTCTTGCCTTGGCTCGTCCGCAATTAAGCAATCGTTGGCAGTCGGAATCAACCGAGGGTATAGACATTATGATGGCACTTGATGTGTCAGGTACTATGCTTGCCGAGGACTTGAAACCTAATCGTTTGGAGGCTGCAAAAGAAGTAGCAACCGAGTTCGCGATGTCAAGACCCAATGATAATATAGGTTTGGTTATCTTTGCAGGTGAGAGTTTCACCCAATGCCCATTGACCACTGACCACACCGTCCTTGCCAATCTCTTCCGGTCGGTTAATTTTGGTATGATAGACGATGGTACTGCTATCGGTTTGGGACTTGCCAACTGCGTCAATCGTATGAAAGACTCACCTACCAAGTCCAAGGTTATTATTCTCTTAACCGATGGTAGTAACAACAGCGGTGAGATAGACCCGCTGACTGCCGCCGAGATAGCCAAGACCTACGGCATACGCGTATATGCCATCGGCGTAGGCTCACACGGACAAGCACGAGTACCCGTGCAAACACCGTACGGAACACAGTATATGATGATGGATAGCGAGTTTGACGAAGAAACACTGAAAAAAATTGCATACACAACAGGTGGTGAGTATTTTCGTGCAACCGACAACAAAAGTCTGACCTATGTGTATAAAAGTATTGACCAATTAGAGAAATCCAAGATACGCGTTCGCGAATTCAGCAAAAGATCGGAATACTTCTATCCCTTTCTATTGGCTGCAATACTCTGTTTGCTGTTGGATATGATAATTCGTCATTTTGCATTAAGAACAATAATGGAATAAGATTATGTTTAGATTTGCCAATATAGAGTTATTGTGGTTATTACTCATTATTCCCGCCTTAGTAATAGCCTATGTGGTAGCCACACGTCGCAAAAAAGCACAACTCAAAGAGTTAGGCGATGAAAGGCTGATAGTCCAACTTATGCCAGATGCTTCTCACACTCGTCCGAGATGGAAATTTGCCCTATTGATAACGGCATTGACCTTGCTCATTATTGCTGCCGCTCGTCCTCAAGCAGGACAAAAAGCAGAAACAGTTAAACGTCAAGGTATAGAGGTAATGATTGCCTTGGACGTTAGCAATTCGATGCTGGCTGAGGATATAGCCCCCAATCGCCTTGAAAAAGCCAAACAGATGTTGAGCAAAATGATTGACAATATGGTGGACGACAAAGTGGGCATTGTGGTGTTTGCGGGTGAAGCATATACGCAATTACCCATCACTTGCGACTATGTGAGTGCAAAGATGTTTCTTCAAAATATCAACCCCGACCTCGTACAGATACAGGGAACAGCCATTGGTGCAGCCATCAGGACTTGTGTTCGCAGTTTCGGCGGCGAGCAAAGCGAAGCAGGCAGAGCCATTATTCTAATTACCGATGCAGAGAACCACGAAGATGATGCAGTGGCAGCAACCAAGGAAGCAGCGGAGAAAGGCATACAAGTGTTTGTAGTAGGTGTAGGCAAACCCGATGGCGCTCCCATACCTATACCTGGAACAGGTACATTCCGTAAGGACAGACAGGGACAAGTGGTTGTATCAAGACTTAATGAACAGATTGCCAAAGATGTGGCCATAGCAGGTAATGGCGTTTATGTTCGCTGTGACAATACCAACACTGCAATGCGTGCTTTGGAAAAAGAACTGAACAAAATAGCCACCGCAGAGATAGAAACACAGATGTTTACAGAGTATCAAGAACAATATCAGTCGTTTGTGTTGGCAGCCTTGCTCCTTCTGCTGATAGACTTCTTCCTTATGAGTCGTAAGAACAAAACATTGGATAAGTTGGACATTTTTAACGAAAATAAGAAATGAACAGAAAATCATTATATCTTTGCCTCCTCTTTTTGAGTTTATCTCTATTCACCTTTGCTCAAAAGGAGTCTTCTCATATACGCAACGGAAACAAAGATTATAAGAAAGAGCGTTATAGCGATGCCGAAGTGGATTATCGTCGCGGATTAGAGAAAAACGACAAATCTTTTGAGGGTCACTATAACCTTGGCAATGCACTTTTCCGTCAGGAGAAATATGCAGAGGCAGCAGAGCAATATGTACAGGCAGTTTATACATTGGATAAGGTTAAGGATAAGGATAAGAACAAATTGGCACAGACCTACCATAATCTGGGTAATTCGATGTTTGCACAACAGCAATTTGACAAAGCCGTAGAAGCATATAAGCAGTCGCTCCGACTTAATCCCAAAGACAACGAAACTCGTTATAACCTTGTGAAAGCTATGCAGATGCTTGACGAGCAACAGCAACAACAGCAGCAAAATCAAGAACAACAAGAACAGCAATCGCAAGAACAACAATCGCAAGAACAACAATCGCAAGAACAACAAGCACAGGAGCAACAGGCACAAGAACAACAGGCGCAAGAACAGGAAAACGACGAAAAGATGGACAAAGAGACTGCCGAACAGATATTGCAAGCATTGGAACAAGACGAAAAAGAGACACAAGAGAAAGTGCAACAACAAAAAAGCAGCGGAAAGAAAAAAAGAGTTGAAAAAGACTGGTAATAAGTATATTTAACAGACTATGAAAAAGATAATCATTCCCCTACTCCTTTCTGTTTTTCTGCCATCGATACTGAAAGCAGAAGATGTTGAATTTCGTGCGGAAGCACCGCAGCAAGTAGTTGTAGGCAAGCCTTTCACATTGCGTTATACGGTCAATCAGCGTGCCCGCGATTTGCAAGCACCCGACTTCAGTAACTTTGACTTTATTGCCGGTCCTTATACATCGCAATCGTCTTCAACCTCTTTTGTCAATGGCAAACGCACATCTTCATTTACCCTTACTTATACCTACACTCTTATGGGCAGAGAAGAAGGTACATTTACTATTCAACCTGCCACTATTCGTGTAGATGGTAACGAATACACATCCAATGGTGTGCGTATTCAAGTACTCCCTGCCGACGAACAACCCGTACACAACCAAACAACCACCAACAAACAAAACTCAAACAACTCGCAGGGTAGCACTGCGAATGTCGGTATTAGCAAGGATAATATATTTATTCGCACTATTGTTTCCAAAAATAGGGTTAATGAACAGGAAGCATTATTGCTGACCTATAAACTATACTTTGCCGGAGTAGATGTTGCCCAATTCACCCAAAATACAAAGATACCTGAATTTTCAGGTTTCTTGAAACAAGAGTTGGAGCAACAAGAGATACAGACCGAATTGGAGCATTACAACGGTCGCAACTACCAAACTGCCGTTATATATCGCACTCTCCTCTACCCTCAACATAGCGGAGATATAACCATAGACCCTGCCCATTTTGAGGCTGTATTACGAGTACAGGTGCGCCAACAAGTTCGCTCTATATTCGATGATTTCTTCGGTTCATATACCAATGTAACACGCGAACTGACCGCTCCCGGAACCACTATTCACGTAGAGGCTTTACCAACAGGCAAACCGGCGGGGTTCTCGGGAGGTGTAGGTCAATTCACAATGACAGGCGATATATCAACCACCGAGTTGAAAGCCAATGAAGCCGTTACCATCCGTCTTAATATACAAGGTACGGGCAATATGAAATTGCTTAAAACACCTGCCGTTGATTGGCCGGAAGGCTTTGAAACGTACGATGCTAAGGTAACCAACAACTTCAAGACAACAACGCAAGGAGTGAGCGGAACAAAGCAAATTGAATATCTCGCCATACCCCGTGCTGCCGGCGAATACACTATTCCGCCAATTAAGTTTGCTTACTTTGACACACGTGATAATCAATACAAGACGCTTACAGTAGGCGGATGGACACTGCATATCGCTCGTGGTGAGAACGATGAAACGACATCAACTGTGGTACAATCATATACCAACAAAGAAGACATACGTCAGTTGGGAACAGACGTGCGTTATATTTACACCGGTCCGCTGACCACAACCAAAGCTCAAAGTAAGAAAATAGTTTTTGGTTCGTGGCAACACATAATATGTTATATCATACCGCTATTGATAGCCATTATATTGTTTATTGTATTCCGCAGACGCATAAAAGAGAATGCCGATATAGTTCGTATGCGATACAAGAAAGCAAACAAAGTGGCACAAAAACGACTGAAAGAGGCACAGAAAGCAATGAATGAACACAATAAACAGGCTTTCTACGAAGCTATTGAGCGTGCTGCTTGGACATATTTGAGCGATCGACTGAACATTCCCACTGCTAATCTGAATAAAGAGAATATCGTTTCCATTCTCCGTTCAAAACAAGTGGATGAACAACTCATAGAAGAAGTTAAGCAAGTGCTTTCCACTGCCGAATTGGCACGATATGCTCCATCGGCGGAAAGTGCTATGGAACAACTATATAAACAAACATCAGAACTGATTGATAAGTTGGAAAATCAAAAGATATAGTGGACGAATATATGTAACTTTCTAAAAACGAATACCATTATGACATCAATAAAAAATATAAGGAACATCATTATCCTGCTCACTTGTTTCTTGCTTACGCATAATATGAATGCACAAGTATCGTCTGATTTTCAGACTGCTAACTCATATTACGATGAGCAAGAATATGATAAGGCTTTAGAGGCTTACCAACTTTGTCTGCAAGAGAATGAAGGTGTCGTTCTCTCGCGCAAAAGCAAGGCACAAGTGTATTATAATATGGGAAATGCCTATTTCAAGCAAGGCAACCTGTCTCAATCCATACTTGCATACGAACGTTGTCTGCGTCTGCAACCGCGAAACAAGGATGCCAAATATAATCTTGAGATTGCTCAATCACGAATAATTGACAACCTGACAGATAACTCATCTTTCTTCGTGGCTAAATGGGCAAAGGCTATTCGCGACTTATTGACAGAGCAGGCTTGGATAGTAGTCAGTATCTGCCTATTCCTCATGACCTTAATAGGCATACTGGTCTTTGCTCTTTCTCATTATGTGTCATTGCGTAAAGCGTCATTTCATACAGCGTGGATTGCGTTGATATTGAGTATCATATCGTTCTTCAACGCCGGTTCGCTTCATCATCGCGATACAGACCGTACAGAAGCAATCATAACGCAAGGCATACTTAATGCTAAATCATCGCCGGATAAGAGCGGAACTGACCTCTTCACCCTTCACGAAGGCACAAAAGTGAACATCAAAGAGACTTTAGGCGACTGGTGCAATATAAGCGTAGGTAATAACGAAGGTTGGATTCAAACCTCTCATGTAGAGAGAATATGATATGCTTATGTTTGAACCACTCTATTCGTGGTGGTACTTTTCTCCGTGCAGGATGGTGAGTGCACGATAGATTTGCTCTGTAAAAAGGAGGCGTATCATCTGATGAGAGAAGGTCATTTTGCTGAGTGATAATATACTGTCAGCCCTGTCATATACCTCTTTACTGAAACCAAACGGTCCGCCGATAACGAACACTATGTCTCGTGAGGCGGACTGCTTTTGTTGTATGAATTTGGCAAATTCAATA
>CAMVHW010000021.1 GCA_947167395.1 uncultured Bacteroidales bacterium | reverse complement strand
AACCGACGGCAGATTGGTAAGGTCTATATAGGCGTGACCTTGCGTGAGACTGAAAGAAGAACCGGCATAAACCAAGCAGCCAGATGAGTTAATCAATGCAGCATCCGTGCCGCTTGCGTTGGAGCATACTTGACTACCTGCAATCAGTCCCACCATACCATTGCGAGTGATAGTTGCGGTCAAGTCGCCGGCATAAACGTCGTCGCCGTAAGTAACCTTCATCGAACCTGTTGCGTCTGCAACATACAGAACGGGAGTAGCCTCGTCAAGATGATCCTCATCGGCAAGTGATTGGAATGTGAGTTGCTCAACATTGCCGTCAATAATCTCATAGAACAAACCGCCTTGTACGTCAACCACGTTCTTGTTTCTAATGAACGTTCCCACCTTACCGGGCAGAGTCTCTATTTCAGCGGGGTTATAGTTGATATAGAAACGATTCTCAATCCACTCGCGAGCGGTGGCGGTAGTGATGGTTACAGGATAGGTCATATTGTTGGTAATAACAATAGGCGTAGTCATTGACTGATTGTCAAAGAAAGTGAATGTCTCGGTATTGCTTGTGCCAAGGTTGAAGGTAAGAGTGAAAGTGGTGGTGCCTACTGCCGGATTGACTGCAATCATAGTGTTGGTCAAATCGGTTTGTTGCCACTCGGCATAGTAGTCCGAACCTGACTTAACGTCAATATCGTATGCGGTCGAACTGCCTGTGTTGGGGAAGGCTGTCGCAAAAGCGGCTTCATCTCCTTGGCGAATCGTTACATAATTATTGTAGGCACTACCATCACCGGTCAAGGTGATTCTCAAGCGAGAAGTAACGGCTGCATTCATTGTGCCTATTGCCATAACGGCAATAAAGAGTAATGCAATAAATTTGTTGTTTTTCATATTCTTTGTTGTTTAATGTTCCTACTAAACTTAATCTATAAATAGATCTTTCTTTGCCCTACATGCATTGGGTTGGGTTCACCGCCCGAGGTGTCAGGATGACCTGTAACATCCTGACTCGGGCTGGAAAGTACATACATAGAAGCGAAAACCAACTCGTCGGTGATAGGCGAATTATAAGTTCTTCTCATATTAGTTTATTTTACAATCTTTACACCATTAACTACATATACGCCTGCGGGCAGAGTGTTCATTTGGTCCACAGTGCCTACATATTGTCCCATTACGGTGTAAACACCTGTTGAGTTTTGGTCGTTTTCCACTGTTTCTACAGCAGTAGGAACAGTGTTTCTGCCTGCCATTACGATGAAGCGTGCTTCGTTGTTGGTATTGGGCTGCTGAACGAAAGTATAAGTAACACCCTTGGTCATCTCTATCTCTTCGTTGGTTACGAGGTCGCGTACAACGAATACTTCGCCCTTCTGACCTTGGCAGGTAAGAGTGTATTGAGTGGCATCAGCCGATTGGAAACCAAGAACGGTGTTGTTCATATCGTTGGTCGATACTTGTGCCAAGTTGCCTAATTCGGTGTTGGCATAGAAGTTGAAGGTGTTCTCGTTCATATACTTGCTTGCGTCTGCACCGTTATCAAACTCTTCGCTGTATTCGCTGCTTTGACGAAGTGTGATGCAGTCCTCAACGCCATTGGCAACCACTGCCAATTTAGCGAGGTCGCGTTTGCTGCTCATACGACGAACAGGAGCGGGAGTGGAAGGATTCAGACGAGGATTGTTCCAGATGGCGGAGGTATAATCGAGGTCTGCACTATTACCGCTCGTACCACGAATGATAAAGGCTTGCATAGAAGCAATCTCGTCTATAACGGTATAGCCAAATTCAGCAGCGTCCTCATAGGTGGCTGTTGTCATTGCCTCGAACTTATCGTTGTCGATGTCATACACATTGATAGTAGCCTCAAAGCCTGTTTGACCGGCAAAGTCAGCAAGCAGATTAGGAACATAGATGGGGGCGGTATAACTGTTACCGAAGAACTCAAAGCCGGTGTTCTCAAAGGTGTAAGCCACGTCTTGGTTACCTACAAGGTTGCCGGTGAAACTATATGTGATACCGCCGTTAACGGTGTTGTTGGCAATCTGATAACCTTTGTTGGGAACGAGTTCGCTCCAAGCCGAAGGTTGATACCAAGCGTTACCGTTCCAACCATATACGTATGTGTTGAAAGTGCTTGCACCGCCAAACAACTCTTGAGCAACGTAGTCGTTTTCAGGAGCAGACATAACCATTATGGGCACTGCAAAACGTTGCCACAAGTATTCGTAAGGAGCAGCAGAGGTCTGTTTTGATTTAGTATAAAGACGCACGGTTGCCTTGGGCTGTGTCTCCTCGGTGGTGGCAGGGTCATAAACCAACACACCTTGTTTGTCTTCTGTGGACTCAATGATGAGAGCCTCTTCGTTGGTGGTGATAACACCGGCTGCACCTATCTTAACGATGGCGTTGGGCTCAACCACTAATTGTCCGCCGTTACCTATATTGATACCGCCTTCACCGATAGTCAGACTGGTACCTTCTTCCACTGTCAGGCTGGCACTTTGGTTGATGAAGATCTGTTGAGCCACTGCCTCGGTGGTGGCTTCGGTATTACTTACCACAACGGTCTTGTTGGCAGGTATGGTAACGATAGTGTTGTCTTCGGGCACTTCCGAGTCTGACCAAGTGGTTGTCTGTTGCCAAGGAATGGTTGTCTCTGTGCTGTTGATTTCAGCCGTTTGTGTACCTGCAATCACGCGAACACCGTATGGATAGGTGGCATCGCCTGTCTCGTAGTACTCATATCCGGCGGGCAGAGGAGCCTCAGTGCCGAATGAACTATACCATTGAGAAGTGGTGGGAACAGAAGCAGGATAACTGCTCTCGGTATTCTTTGCAGGAGAAACTTCAGCCTTGCGTGCAAAATTACCACCATAGATATTTATGACACCATAAGTGTTGTATGCGTCATCATTACTTGAGAGAACAACTTTATTGCCACCTGCATTTGGAGTTTGAACCTTGAATGATCCACCATAAACATTCACAACTGCCAAGCGTGCCACATAGAGAGCATAGTGGTTGTCTTGGGTATTGGCTGTACCTTTTTTGTAGTTATTACCATAAACAGTTTCAAATGTTCCGCCATTGATGTCAGCGGTAGCATTGGCATAAACAGCAACGCCGCCTTGTACGCCAACTACATGACCTCCGTTAATAGTCAAATGACCGCCATCCACGCGTACTGCGTAAGCATACCAACTACTATTATACCCGTTTTTGGTTGTTGCGTGTGATACGTATTCGCCGCCGTTCATAGTGAGCGTACCTTCTATCCATAGAACGGTACTTGCAGCGTCCATATTAGCATTGTTAAGTGTGGCAACACCGCCGGCGTTAACCGTAATAACTGAACCACGACTTAAAGAAGTGGTTATGAAGGTCGGGCAGTTAGTATTATCGCCTTCAACACCTACCACCAATTCGCCATCTACATCGATTATTCTGTTACCTATTTGTGTGCCTGTTGTTTCAATAGTTGTGCCATTTACAGGTTGGAATGTTCCCTTTCCGAGAATTGTGAGTTTGGCATCTGAAGCCACCAATATATTTGCACCTGCGTCTTGACGTTTGTATGAAACGGTTACGCCTTCTGCCACGGTGAGTGTCTTGTTTCCCTTAACGGTAATCTGACCGGCATTGGCGATGTTAATGTCCGAACTTACTGTATAGGAATCTGTACCTTCAGCGGTCAAGAAATTAACTAAGTCGGTTACATTATTATCAATATATATATATGAGTTAGTTCCGTAAGCAGAGCGTGTATAGCCTGCGCCTGCGGTCAGAGCAGAAGCATTGTGGCTGCCGTAATTAACTATAATAGGTTTGGAAACCGTTAGTGCTGTGGCATCACCATACAGATAAATCGTTTCGCCGTCATTAGCAGCACTGATTGCATCGGCAACAGAGGTATAGGTAGTCATCGTTGCAGGGTTATAAGCCACAACACCTGCTGCTGGTGTAGCAACGGTATAGAGGCTATTGGCGTAAGTGATAACAGATGAATTCAGATCTACATACGCAGCGGGAGTAGTACCATACGAACCTGCCGTGAGAGTATAATCATTAACGTCCGTTGCAAAAACAGCAACAGAAGCCGTTATAACTACATTAGGAGCAGAGATATTAACTTTTGCTACGTGTAGAGCCTCATAGCCGTTAATCGTCAGCGAACCATTACCCATAATGTTCAGCACTTGACCATTGTTGATTCCGTAGAAGCAGTCGCAATATTGAGAAGTGGCAGAAATAGAGTTTGTTGTGCCATCTTGTACAACCACGTTCAAAGTATTTGCGTTAGGAATAACAATACAGTCATTCCCTGTAACGCTAAGAGTAACACCTGCCAAAGTAATTGTAACATCTGCTGATACAGTAACATTACCGTTAATTGTATAGCCTCCGCTCAAAACAACATCCTTGGAAATTGTTATATTGCCATCGATGTTGTTCATAAGCGTAACCTCACCGCCTGCATCAAGTGCAGATTGCAGTTCCGACAGAGTGGAAACCTCTGTTGCCCACGCCGTAACTCCCATAAAGAGAGCCATTAGCGGAATAAGAAAAAGTTTTTTCATAATGTTTTGATTTTTGGATGTTTATATTATTTTGTCTTTTGTTATCCTTAATTTCCTCAAAGGTTTTAAGGTTGTTTATCTTTAAGGTTGTTTGTCTTTAATGTTATATGACCGATATATGGTCAGCAACTCATATAACAACAAAAAAGGCGGTGTTTGCCTTATGCAAACATCGCTGACTAACTACATAATCCAAGCGAGCAACCCTCGCTCAACGAGATTACATCTTGCGCAGTAAAGCGGCGTGAAGATTTGCCGAAACCCTTGCGTGGGAGGGGTAAATGATTGATTATGAGTATATTGTATGCTCATTCGTTACTTAAACATTTACTTAATAAAAACGCTGCTCAATCTGTACTCATCACCTTTGTTCGATTGTGTATATTTCTAAAAGGACGGGCAAATGTATTGAGTTTATTCTTTCTGTGCAAGCTTTTTTATTTTTTTTGATTATGCTGCTGTGTTGTTACCTTTTTCTTAAGATGTCGTTGTATTTTAGAACACACTTATAGGTTATTATTTGACCTTGTATTGTGTTATCATTCACCTCGTATGTGTTATCATCCTTCCCAATTATCAAAAATGTCGGCTCCATACACATTGTCTTCGTTCTCATCGTGCAAAGGTGTCCATATCTGCGCAAAGAAGGGATTGCGTTTGGCTTCCCTATCCCACTGCCACGGACGAGCGTCAGGCAGGTCTTTATACGGCAAGGGGAAGCATTCGGGGCACCAGTGCCCGCCTAAAAGAACGACCCTTGGCGTGGCTGTAAAACGATGTCCTTCAGCGCATTGCCATTGTAGAGGCGTGTCCCAAAGAGCAAGACCTGTCGCGCTCACTTCCGCTTCGGTGGTAAGACACAGTCCTCCCCTGTATTGTGCTGCACGGCGCATATCGTCCAAGGTAAATGCGCTAAACGCTTTCTGCTCGTCATATCCGTGATTGAGTATAACAGGCTCTTCTGACGGACGCGAAGTGTCTGTTTCTTTCCACGTGCCTATACTGCGGTATGCTTCCGGCGAACCGTAGTAGGCTGCAATGCGTTGTGTCTTATTATGCTTAATCCACCACTGTGTTCCATGCTCCTTGCTCATTGAAAGGGCGTACATAACCAATTGAATAATATGCGGAACGGCATACGAGGCATATACTAACTTGGAACGAATTGCCCATTTGAAGAAAGTGGGTAGTGAATCAGAATGAGCCATCTGACGGAAATAGTCTTTTATAGGTATATTCTCGCGAAAATGCAATATGTCTTCAAGTTTATCACTATCCAAATACCACATACCGTGGAAATTGCGTGTGGTGAACCAATGCGGTTTGAATATCTTTTCAGGCGGCGGACAGCCTATGGCATTAAGCAATAAACACTCAAATTCGTAGTTGGTAATACGATACTCCTTACCCGAACCTATATTATAATAGTGTTTCCAGAAATCGTTCGGTACTTCCTTACGGCATACGCGTTCCAACAGCCTGCCGCTGTCTTCCACTGTTGCCCATTCCAATACGCCACGAATAGGAACGTGAAACATAATAGGGTCGAAGTGCTTAAGAATAGCGGGGTAGAGTATGCCCGACTGACGAAGGCTGACCCATTGCTTGATAGGCGAGTTGGTGAGGATATATTCAGCCATCGCTTTGGTTATGCCATAGTGATCGTATGCAGATACGCAAATAGGGTCGCCTGTTCTGCCCCAATGCAATGGCTCGCGTCTATCACCCATCTGCGCCACCGAACCTATATATACCAGTTTGGGCTGTTTGTCTTCGCCTTGCGCCAAAATAGCGTCGCGTATGTTGATAGCCGCTGCGATATTGGTTTTGCGTGTGGCGGTAGGCTTATAGTCGGCGGCTGGCGACACCATACCACCCACGTGAAGAACTATATCACTGCTTGCTACACCTTTCAGCACATCGTCATATCGCGTCAAATCGCCCCAAATAACATCTACATGGTCTAAATATGGTCGTAGTAGGGCTTTGTTTTTCTTTGATGGTCGCGCCAAAATACGCAGTTTATAATTATCGGGGTAGCGCAGTATCTCTTGCATACCTGCCCAACCCATTGTGCCTGTGGCACCTGTTAGGAATATCGTTGTCATAACTTATAAGTTTTGTGGGGGCAAAAGTAGTATCAATGTTGTCAGTTATCAGTAAAAAAAATACAAAAAAACGCAAAAAAATTTGCAGGTTGAAAAATATACTCTACTTTTGCGCGCTTTTTGGTGGTAAAAAGCATAGAAAATGGTACCTTAGCTCAGGTGGTAGAGCAATGGACTGAAAATCCATGTGTCCTTGGTTCAACTCCAAGAGGTACCACATTAAATGAGAGAACCTACTACGGAAAATGTGGTAGGTTTTCTTATTTTTTTGTGCAACATATATCTTTGCTGTATATTTGCCGCCCAAAAGAATGAAAAAGACAAATATGAAAGATAAGTGTTTTCTATTGGTGATGTTGGTATCACTCGTTTCAGGTTGTTCGGTTCAGCAAGTTACTATGTTTGGCAGTATCAAGCCTGAAGACGAAAAAATGACATATACCATTCCTTCCAAGCCTGTGTTTGTTCTTAAACAAGGCGATGAGGTTATAGTCAGTATTTCCTGTTTACACGAAGAAACCTTGCCCCCATTTATATTAGGGGCGGATAGCCATCTTATTTCCACTGACGGCTGTATCGTTATGCCCGTTATAGGTAAGCAGAAGATTGCGGGTATGACCGAAAAGCAGGCTGCCGACTATATCCAATCTACATTGAGTAATCACCTTATTGACCCTGTTGTGGATGTAAGGATAGTTAATGCAGTAGTGGTGGTGTTAGGCGAGGTGTATAATCCCGGTACTTTTCCTATTGAGCAACCTGTTACTCTGTTGGCTGCTTTGAGTTTTGCAGGCGACTTGATGCCGAGCGCAAGACGCGACAATATATTGGTTCAACGTATAGAAGGCGATAAGGTAAAGAAATACAGAATCAATCTCTTGACTGACGATATATATAATTCGGAATGTTTCTACCTGCAAAAAGACGATATTATATACGTCAGCCCGCGTATGAATGCCGAATCAAAGAAATAATCTCTCTAAAAAACGAACTATAATGGAAGATTTGAAGAATTTACTGCACTGGTCTGCCAAATACTGGTATATATATATAATCAGCCTTGTCGTATGTGCTGCCATAGGGATTACATATTATTGTACCACGCCGTTTAAGTTTAAGGTCAATGCATCTGTTATGTTGCGTACTCCCTCCGGCGGTTCAGCCCAAGACCAATTGATTAAGATGATGGGTGTAGGCGTGTCGGACAACTCGGCTGACGAAATAGAGATTTTCTCGTCTGCCACCCTGATGGAAGAGGTGGTCAATAGACTTAATGTGGAAAAACTCTATTACACCAAGGTTGAAGGTAAATGGCAAATCCTTTATCCCTCACATCCGTTTGAGGTCGTACTGCCCGAAGGTTGCAGAACCAACGTAACTATAACGATGACCAAAGACGGCGACAAATACAAACTGAAGGTAAAGGACAGTCGTGACGGTACAAAAAGATTTAGGGTAGCCACTCTTTCCGAACCGATTAAAACGCATATTGGAGATATTTCTATCAATGCCACAAAGCCTATTGAAGACGGCAAGTATCGTATCGTATGCCTGCAAAAGCAGTGGGCAATCAATTATATGCAACATCAAGTAGAGGTAAGTCGTGAATCAAGAGAATCAAAGATTATTCACTTCACATCGAATACAACTTCGCCAAGATTGATGCGCGATGTGATTAGCACGATGCTCGATATTTATACCAATCAGTCCACCACCGACAAGACGATGGTTGCCTCTGAAACAGAAACATTCCTTAATGCACGTATCAGTTCGGTGGCATATCAGTTGGATAGTGCGGAGGCTGCCATAGAGACGTATAAGCGCGTTAATCAGATAGCCAATCTCAAGGCGATGGCAGAGACTTATCGTAACCATAGCGATGCGTATGAGCATAAGTTGCTGCAATTAGATGCCGACCTCACGATGCTGGATTATATAAACAACATCTTGATATCCTCACAAGACGATTACTCGCTCATTCCGAGCGAAACAGGCGTTAATGATGCCACACTCTCTTATATGGTAAACACCTACAATTTGCAGGTGATGACGTTGCAAAACCTCCGACAAACTGCCAAACAAGACAACCCCACTGTGGTTATACAAGTGGAGAAACTGAAGCAGACAAAGCAAACACTGCTCAATACCATTGAGCAATGTCGTCAAGCCACGAAACTCAACAGACAAAATGTAAAGAGTCAGTATGATTTGTATGTTGGTCGCTTACAAGATTTACCCGAACAAGAACGTCATTATCTTGAGTTGGAACGAGAGAGAAACGCGCGAGAGAAACAGTACTTGTACTTGGTTGAGCAGCAGGAAGCCAACGCACTATTACTGTCTTCAGATGCTATGCCTGCCAAGATAGTGGAGCGTCCCACTATCTATCCTGAAAGCATATCTCCCGATAAGCGAATAATCATAATTATGGTTATAATAATAGCCTTCGGACTACCTGTCGCCTTATTCTTCTTTATTCAGATATTTCAATTTCTTTACTCTCCCAAAAAGAGTCTTTCCGAAGAAAACTAAGCAACCCTTGTTATGATTTTGTGCGTTGCCGAAAAACCCTCCGTAGGGCGTTATATTGCTTCTGTATTAGGAGCAAACAATACTCATAAGGGTTATATGGAAGGCAATGGCTATTGCGTCAGTTGGACCTTCGGACACCTCTGCGCACTCTTTGACCCGCACGAATACAAGAACGAGTGGAAGGGATGGAATATGTCCACCCTACCTATGATTCCCGACCGCTTTGCCATAAAGGTCAGTAATAACAAGGGTGTTCAGGAGCAGTTTGCCATACTCAAAGATCTTATTTCCAAAGCCGATGAGGTTATTAACTGCGGTGATGCCGGTCAGGAGGGTGAACTCATACAGCGTTGGGTGTATCAGAAAGCCGGTTGCAAAGTGCCGGTTAAACGCTTGTGGGTTAGTTCACTGACCGAAGATGCCATACGCGAAGGCTTTGCTCGCCTCAAAGACCAATCGCATTACCAACGCCTGTATGAAGCAGGACTGATGCGAGCCATAGGCGACTGGTTGTTAGGCATGAACGCCACCAGAGCCTACACGCTGCGCTACAGACCTCAAAATGGACAACAAGGACAAGTACTCTCGATAGGACGAGTACAAACACCAACCTTGGCACTCATTGTCAAACGACAACAGGAGATAGAACATTTCGTGCCTCGCAACTACTGGGAACTGAAAACGACTTATAGAGATACCGTCTTCTCGGCTCAACTGCCGCAAGAAGATGACGACTATGCCATAACCAAAGAAGAAACAGGCAAGGAATGGGTGGAGAGAATAAAAGATAATCCTCTGAAAATTATTTCGGTAGAGAAAAAGAAAGGTAAGGAGAGTCCGCAACGCTTATTTGACCTGACGAGCCTGCAAGTGGCTTGCAATAAGAAGTACTCCTTTACTGCCGAAAGGACGCTCCAACTCATTCAGTCTTTGTATGAGAAGCGAGTAACCACCTACCCGCGTGTGGATACCACCTACCTTAGTGAGGATCTCTATCCCAAGATACCTGCCACGCTGCAAGGCATAAAGGACTATTATCCCCAGACGCTGCCTTTATTGTCGCTGAAAGCCGACTGTAAGAACACGCAGAATAGTCTGCCGAAGTCAAAGAAAGTATTTGATAACAAAAAAGTTACAGACCACCACGCTATTATTCCCACCGGACAAAGACCTAATAACCTTGACGCTGACGAGAAGAAAGTGTTTGACCTTGTCGCCTTACGTTTCATAGCGGCTTTCTACCCCGACTGCGAGGTTAGTAACACCACCGTGTTGGCTACAACCTCTTGCACTCCGCCAATGCCTACTCCGCAAGGAGAACAGAAAGAAGTGCTGTTTAAGGTAACAGGTAGAGAGATTCTCAATCCGGGGTGGAGAGTGGTTTTTGAGAAAGACAAGCAAGACGCTGTTTCGACGGAAGATAGCAACACTAACTCATCAGATGAGGATAACCAAGAGTCGGTCAAGATACTGCCTTCGTTCGTGAAAGGCGAGGAAGGGGCTCATCAACCGGCACTTGTACAAAAGACCACTCAGCCGCCTAAGTACTATACCGAAGCCACCCTGTTGAGAGCAATGGAGACAGCGGGTAAGACCGTGGAGGACGAGCAACTGCGTGAGGCGATGAAAGAGAACGGCATTGGCAGACCGTCCACACGCGCTGCCATAATTGAGAAACTTTTTCAGCGGCAATACATAGTCAGGGAGCGCAAGGCGATACACGCCACCGACACAGGCATAAGGCTGATACAGACTATTTTGTCGCCGTTGTTGAAGTCAGCCGAACTGACAGGTATATGGGAGAAGAAACTGCGTGAGATAGAGAGCGGCGACTATACGGCGCAGCAATTCCTTCAAGAACTCAAGCAGATGACCCAAGAGGTCGTGTATGAAGTCAAGACCGACAAGTCGGGTATGCAGTGTCCCCTTTGCCGTCAAGGTAAGGTCATTCGTGGTCGTACTCGCTACGGATGCTCTCGTTGGAGGGAAGGCTGCAACTTTGCACAACCTTTCTGAAAAAATCACTTTTTTTTGTTGCAAAGACTTGTAACTATATGAATCATTTGTACTTTTGCGACAGATAACAACCCCAAACACATATATATTATGAAGAAGCATTTACTTATTTGTAACCTTCTCCTTTCCGTCCTATTGTTTATGACGGATTCTCTTTCGGCACAAGTGAATGAGTATTTTTCTATCCGTAGTGCTTGGTCGGGTGCGACTACGACCGTAACCTTCCACGGTGATCCGCAGACGAATATAGAGTACTCAACAGATAAGGTGAATTGGACTCCCATTACGGGAACAACGTCTATTCCGACTTACAACAAGACATATTTTCGCGGTGTTAATCCCAATGGTTTCAGCAAGAGTGCGACAGACTATGTGAACTTCTTGGCGAGCGGCTCATCGCAACACTATTATCTTGAAGGCAACATTATGTCGCTTGTGAAGGGCAGCAGTTTTGCCACCGACTATTCCACTATTCCTGCGGACTATTGCTTCTATTCGCTGTTCACCGATAAGGCAGGTATGTCGAGCAATTATCACCCGGTGTATTGGAATGCGGAGAATCTGTCGCTACCGGCAGATAACTTGACGAAGTACTGCTATGCTTCGATGTTTGAGCGAACATATATAAAGACACCACCGCAACTGCCGGCACAGCACCTTGCAGAGTATTGTTACTATAAGATGTTCTATACATGCACTTCGTTGGATATGCGGACGAGTTATCCGGCAAAGCCTATTGAGTACATACTTCCTGCGGAGGAATTGGTGCCTCACTGCTACGAACATATGTTCGGTGTGTACAATAATAATCCGACAATGCATCAGTACATCACGATGATGGCAACCTCATTGCAGGATCGTTGCGGCAATGATATAGAGAACTGCTTGAGAGAGATGTTCTATTTCGGAGTGGCACTTCCCTCCACTTCCGGTAAGAACGTGCGGTATTTTTTGCAGTTGTTCTTCACTAATTGGGGTAATGTCAGTGCAAGCACGTGCCCGACATATAACTGGTTTGGCGGTAATTATAACTGTGCGTTTAACTATTTTTGGTACGATGGTGCATTGCCCTATACAGTGTCAAGTATTGCTTTGGGCAAAGCAGGCATCAAGTCACAGTTTCCGAATGGCGCATATAGTTGCGAAACGAATAACTGCACGAGTTTTTGGGAACCGGCTGAATATGGTTATCTCACTTTCGACTGCAAAACCAATGGCGGCACGTGGGAAGAGGGTTGCTCGTATGACGAGAACTTGCGTCGTGTGGTACGCAGCGACTATACCGCCAAGACGATACCCGCTAATCCTTATAAAGAGGGACTGACTTTCAAAGGTTGGTACACTGCCCCTACCGGCGGCACCAAGGTTGCGAAAGAAACTATTTTGCAACAAACAACGGCGCAGACCTATTATGCACAATTCGGAGAAGGCGATGATGGTGACGATAATGGCGGAGAAGGTGACGAAGGCGGCGAAGTGGATTTGAGCAATCTTAATCTTTCGACCGGTGTGTTAGACTTCCCGCAGTACACTTTAAACAGCCAAACGTCCAAGTTTGCTGTCATCGGTGAGAAAGATGGTGCAACCATCCGCCTGCAATTCAACGGAAATATATCTTCCGCAGTCAGTGGTTATAAAAGTTTTGCTTCGGCTCTTTCTACAGCCGATAGTTACGTGGAACTCAAAGACGGCACACGACGCAATATAGCCTCTGCCTCAAAAGCCGACCTCTTGTATTATGGTGACTACCTGCGTGCGGCGCATCTCACAGCCACTTTCTATGACACCGACAATCGCGCCTATAATTTGAATATATATACCAACGAACTGCTCAACTACGCCACCTTCAAAGAAGATTATACCTATGCTTACTATAAGACCTATCTTCCGATTGAATCGAGTTGGGTGAGTGGTCGCAAGTTCCAATATAACGAGACGAACCATTTGCCTCAGAATTTCGTTGTTGATGCCACCAATAAGACTTGGCGGTATTTCTACGGTTCATCGTCGCCTTTTGACTATTGTCAGATTCTGATTAACTTTATCGTTGCCGATGGCGTAACAGGCATACCTACGGGTTATTATCCTATCAATAGCACTTTGCAACCCGGTACAGTGTTTATAGGCAGCATACCGTATGGTACAACTTCCGACGAGATAGCACGCAGCAATAATAAGAACTATGCAGGCGGCGGCAATACTTCGTGGTTATGCCACTATTATGAAGACGATTATGGTATTCCTACAAAGGACAATTTCTTGTTTAGGGGCGGATATGTGCAGTTGGTCAACGACAACGGCAATTACTATATCCATGTTCACGCTACCACCGATGCCACACGCACCAACGGTGAATCGTCTAATAATGTGATAGACTTCACGGCG
>CAMVHW010000020.1 GCA_947167395.1 uncultured Bacteroidales bacterium | reverse complement strand
TAATATGGCTCAAAATGCCAGCGGCGTGATAGAGATGAACGCCTTGAGCGAAGGTATGTATCAGGCTATGGTTACCACCATCGGCGGTCTGATTGTAGGTATATTGGCTATGTTTGCGTACAACTTCGTGGTAGCACGCATTGATCATGTGGTACGTCTATTGGAAGGACGCACTATGGAATTTATGGACTTGTTGAACGAACCCGCGTAAACGCTTATGGCACTCAAAAGACGAAATAGGGTGGAGGCAACCTTTTCAATGTCGTCCATGACAGACCTCATATTCCTGCTATTGCTCTTCTTCGTGATGGCAAGCACGATGTCCCGCCCTAACGATAT
Source organism: uncultured Bacteroidales bacterium (assembly GCA_947167395.1). Taxonomy (GTDB): domain Bacteria; phylum Bacteroidota; class Bacteroidia; order Bacteroidales; family Paludibacteraceae; genus Colicola. The sequence goes on along the minus strand of CAMVHW010000020.1, from coordinate 13,319 downwards.
CAAAATCAACTTGCCCCAATCACGTGCCAAAACCAATACCAAACAAGTGGTGGCAAAAGTGTTTATTGATAATCTCGGTAACTATTCGGTGGCTCTCGGCAGAGAAAAACCGGTGCTTATAGATGCCGATGACTTGGAGTTATATCTCAGTTCCGTTCAGCAACAAGACTCCACTATGTATATAGCCCTTCACGCCGATCAGGACATAGCCTATAAAGAGGTGGTGCATGTACTCGATATTGCGCACCAACATAAGATGAAAATGGTGATAGCCACAAAGAAATGATTCAAGATAATAAAGCCAAAATAGAATCAGCCGTACTGACAGTACTCCTTATGCTGCTTATTCTTTTAGGTATGGCATATATCTATATAGAAGCCGTGCCCGAAGAGGAAGACGAAGGTATAGAAGTGTCGCTCGGTACAGGTGATACAGGAGGCGGCATTCCCGAAGGTATGCTTTCCGCCGCTTCCCAACCTCAACCCACGACTGCTCCCCCTGCCTCATCTGCTCCGTCCGATAACGACTTGCTGACGCAAGAAGATGAGTCTGTGGCACAATTAAGACAAGAACAGGAGAAACAAAAGAAGGCTCGTGAGGCAGAACTGGCTGAACAACGCAGACGTGAGGCTGAACAAAAAGCCAAAGAAAAGGCAGAACAGGAAGCGCGTGAGAAGGCACTCGCCGAACAACGTGCAAAGGAGCAGGCTGCTATTGACAAAGCCAATCAGTTAGGTTCGCTCTTCGGACAAACCGACTCGCCGGAAGGAGGTAACGGTACCGACCGTCAGTCCGCTTCCACCGACACCAAAGGTAACCCGCTCGGACACGGCAGCAGCGGTGGAAATACGTGGTCTCTGAACGGACGCGGACTCAAAGGCTCACTGCCTAAACCCTCAACATCGTTCAATCAGGAAGGTACAGTTATCGTATCTATTCAAGTGGATAAGGAAGGTAATGTGATTTCTGCAAGAGTCAATGGAGGAACAATCTCCGATGAGGCAACTCGCCAATTGGCAGTAAAGGCTGCCAAACAAGCCAAATTCACAGCCACTGACCGACCCGACAAACAAGTAGGTACAATAACGTATCATTTCAAATTCAAATAATCATACTAATTCAAAAAACTCATTTTCTATGAATTACCTTTTCCTTGACAACGGATTTGAAGAGATTGAAGCCATCACCACTATTGACCTGCTTCGTCGTGCCAACATTCCTTTAACTACGGTCAGCGTTACTCCTGATATATTGGTTAAAGGAGCACACAATATCAGTATTGAGGCAGACGCGAAGATTGATAATCTTGATTTTAGTGATGCACAGATGTTGATTTTGCCGGGCGGACAAACTAACCTTATTGACAGCCAACCCTTGTGCGACTTACTCGTTAAGCACAACAATGATAATAAACTCATTGCCGCTATTTGTGCCGCTCCTATGGTTTTAGGTCGTTTGGGCATACTCAACGGCAAACAAGCCACCTGTTATCCGGGCTGCGAAGAACCACTCGGTGAGAGTTATGTGGGCGGACTGGTGGTTGAGTCAAAGAATATCATAACCGCCAAAGGTCCCGGACTGGCAGCCGACTTCGCTTTCTGCATTATAGAGAAACTGGCAGGCGAGGAAACAGCCGACCACGTTTATGATACGGCGCAATATTAAACCATAGAGAGCCGATAAACAATAACGACGAATAAAACCTTTTTGATGGGAATATAAAGAAACTAATAAATATAACAAACAGATAATCAAAATTTATATTATGCAAATCAAACATTATTTTCTGATGTTGTGTGTGCTTACACCTACTTTGCTATTAGCAGATGAAGCAGAACAGCCCGTGGAGAAAGACTGGAAATGGTCTGGTATAGTAGGTCTGAACGCAAATGCCACTGGAATGGTTAACTGGGCGGCCGGCGGAAAAAACAATATCACCGGTGTTGCTTTCGGTAAAGTGCGTTGCCTATATGATAAGAATGACTTCAGTTGGGACACTGACTTGGATGTTGAGTACGGATTGAGTTATGTGGATCAAACTTACGATAAACTACAAAAGTCAAGCGACCACCTTAAGTTCAATTCCAAATTCGGTTGGGCTTTCCAAAAACAATGGTACTTGACCGTTCAAGCAGGTTTTCAAACGCAGTTTGACCTTGGTCGCACCTACCTCGGTACAGGTGCTCCCAATCCTGTCATATCCAACATACTCGCTCCTTCCTATACCGATATATCCGTCGGTATTGACTGGAAACCCAATAGTATATTCTCTGTTTATCTCTCTCCCGTTGCCGGTCGTGTTACAACGGCTTACGTCAGCGACAGAGTAAACCAACAATTCTTGAGTTACAATCGCGATGTGGAGAATTTTGCTAATGGTAATACCAACTCCACTGCTGCCGATTATAACCTTCGTGAAGCCCTGCAAGAGAAATACGGTGTATGGTCCTATACAGACAATGGCGACAATGTCTATGCTAAACGCTATCAAGACGTTAAGGCTGAATTAGGTCTTACTCTCAAAGGTGCTATTAACTACACCTACAAAGACCTTAAGATTATGACCGGTCTTACTCTCTATACCCCCTACGCTTGGGATAAGACCAAACTCTATGACATTTCCTTCACCAACCCCGCTGCCGAGACAGGCACCGGTATCTATTCCGACCCGCAGATGGCAAAGATGATGGCAAATGGTTATACCATCAACTCGCAAAACTATCTCGGCTATCGTGACAACAACCGTCGTTTCGGTAACTTCGATGTTGATTGGACCACCACTATCTCCTACCAACTGCTTAAATGCTTGAATGTTACACTCTCAACCAACCTCAAGTATGTCAATGGCTTGATGATAGCCGATGCTAATAGAGTGAAGGCTGAGCGTGTTCAGTTCTTGGCTAATCTCGGTTTGGGCGTAAGTTACGCTTTCTAAATGCAATCGTTGGACGAACTCGAACAGTCATTACGCCTTTTGCTTGACGAACACGAGCAAATGAGAAATGACCTTAATGCGTTGCGCGAAAAAGAAAAAGCACAACGCGAGGAGTTGATGCGCACACACGGCGAACTATATGACTTGCAGCAACAGTATCGTGCCTTGCTTGCAGCACACCACCTGATAGGAGGGGACGAAAACCGACAAAAAGCAAAGCAACAACTTTCTCTCATCATTCAGCAAGTTACAAGAGCAATGGAAGCACTGAAAAACTGACGAGAACACTGACAAAACTGATGGAAAATGATCTGCAACATATAACCCTATTGCTTGATACACATCGAGTTTCGCTCAATGTCCCACGCGACAAAGAGCCGGTGTTCCGCCGTGCTGCTCAAGCGGTCAATAAGAGTTATGGCGCGTACCAAAAAAGTATGCCGAAAGCCAAAGAGGATTTTCTTTGGGCGTATGTGGCTCTGCAAATGGCGTGCAATCTATATAACGATGCAAGAGAGAAAAACCTTCAACCTATTGACCAACAAATACGACAACTTAACGAACTCGTTCAACAATCACTTCAAAAAAACAACTAACCTATAATTGATAGAACATAGATATGTTAATAACTATACTTATTGCCATTGTGGCTCTTATTGCAGGTGCAGCAGGTTGCTATTTCTTTTTCAGATATTCAACCAACGGAATGTTGAAAAGAGCAACTATTGAAGCGGAGAATATCAAGAAAAATAAGATTATAGAAGCCAAAGAGAAGTTTATCGCCCTCAAACAGGAACACGATAACAAGATTCGTCAAGACGAACAACGCAAACAACAGCGTGAACAACAACTTAATCAACGTGAACAACAACTCCAACAACGCGACCAACAACTCAACCAGAAGCAAAGCGATATACAACGCGCCCAAAACGAGTTGCAACAACGCTCGCAGAAAGTGGAACAACAACAAAAAGCACTTGATTATAAGCAACAAGAGATAGACCGTTTGCATAAGCAGGCATTGCAACAACTGGAACAAGCCTCAGGCATTTCAGCCGACCAAGCCAAGGAACAACTGGTGGAATCGCTCAAAGATGAAGCCAAAACGGCTGCTATGGCTTATATCAACGACGTGATGGACGAGGCTCGACTCAATGCCAATAAAGAAGCAAAGAAAATTGTTATTCAGACTATTCAACGTGTTGCCAGCGAAACGACTGCCGAGAATGCCGTGTCTGTTTTCCATATCGACAACGACGAAGTGAAAGGTCGTGTCATTGGTCGTGAAGGACGTAATATACGTGCCCTTGAAGCCGCCACCGGTGTTGAAATAGTTGTCGACGACACCCCCGAAGCCATTACTGTTTCAGGTTACGACCCTGTTCGCAGAGAAATAGCCTGTCTTGCGCTTCACCAACTCATTCAAGACGGACGTATCCACCCGGCACGTATTGAGGAAGTCGTGGCTAAAGTTACCAAACAAGTGGAAGATGAAATTGTGGAAACAGGTAAGCGTACAACTATCGACCTCGGCGTTCACGGACTCCACCCCGAACTAATACGACTGATTGGTAAGATGAAATACCGCTCTTCGTATGGTCAGAACCTGCTGCAGCACGCACGCGAAACAGCCAACCTCTGTGCCGTAATGGCGGCTGAACTGGGACTTAACCCCAAGAAAGCACGTCGTGCCGGATTGCTTCACGATATAGGCAAAGTCGCTGAGAACGAGGAGGAACTGCCGCACGCAGCACTGGGTATGAAGATTTGCGAGAAATATGGTGAAAAACCTGATATATGCAATGCTGTCGGTGCTCACCACGATGAGATAGAGATGGAAACTCTCATCGCACCTATTGTGCAAGCCTGTGACGCTATCTCCGGTGCTCGTCCGGGTGCCCGTCGTGAAATCGTAGAGACCTATGTTAAGCGTCTTAACGACCTCGAGAACCTCGCAATGTCCTTCCCCGGCGTTATTAAGACCTATGCACTCCAAGCCGGACGCGAACTGCGTGTCATCGTAGGTGCTGAAAAAATCAGTGATAACGATACCAAACTGCTCAGTTTCGACCTCGCTAAACGTATCCAAGACGAAATGACCTACCCCGGACAAGTGAAGGTAACTGTCATACGCGAAACACGAGCAATCAACTTTGCTAAATAATGAGAAAAACACTGCAAATACTTATTATCTTTTGTTTCTGCATATCCTTCTATGGGTATGCAGAAACTTTAACTGTATCTCTCGTTTCCACTACCCAAGCCAAGATAGAAGAGGACAATGCACCTTTGTCGGTGGAAGTGGAGTATAATCAAAACGGAGGCAACGGTAGAGGATGGCTGACTCAATTTGCTGCTGCCGACTTGACTGTCAAAGGTATTCCGCAAGGAGTAATAACAGGCATACGCATATATATGCATTCCAATAAGAAAAGCGGTGCCGGAACGCTCTCTCTTAAACTTAACGACCAATCACTCCTTTTGCTAACCGGTTCGTTTGATAAATGGCAAGATGTCGGCTATCAATCGTCTTTCGTGCCTCTTTCTGTTGATGGTGTGTGGGAGATAACTTCCGAAGACCTTATACAACTACATATCCTTTCCTCTGAAAACTCGCTGTATATACAAAGCCTTGTTATTGACTATAGTCCTGCATCGCCTGATATTCAGTGTGCTGTCTTTCGCTGGACAGACGGCATAACTCGCTATGAGGACACTATGTGTGAAGATTATGCAGGTGATGGAATTATATTGCCTGACCTTGTGGGCGATGACGCATATATTTGGTTTGAAGGCGAACAATATAAGTTTATCGGCTGGACACCATATAGCACGGATAATGCTTCAGCCAATCCCTTTACTGTTGTCCCCGGTCATAGATACTATCTCAATCAACAACCTGCTACACTTTTCGCGCTCTATAAGAAGCAAAACATAGAACCGCTCATAACCACTGACACCATCATTGACGGACATCAGTATGCTATGGCTCTCCGCTCAATGAACGATATGTACGTCTTTGCGTCGGGTAGGGTAACCGACCGCAAACAACCGGCTATCTATCAACCTCTTCAACGTAATGAAGATGGTATAATCATGTGGCAAACCTCAGCCGTGCCTTACGAGATGCGGTATAGACTGAATATAACAGACGAAGGGGTAACACTATGTCATCTTGCCACTAATAGTTATCTCGGCTACAATAACTCCGGCTCACTTAGTCCCTACGTGCGTGCATGGTCGTGGCAAAAATTGGCAAATAAAACGATATGTATTTACCACGATATGCGTGATGATCATTTTGCTCGCAGCGTGGTGGTCAAAGAAGGTGAGAACCAAGATGTCTATTGGGTGGAGGCTATGGCAATATGGAATGAGTCAAGTGAAAAACTCTTTCTCTTTGACGTAACCGATTTGCCCTACAAAGCAGCCCCCGACTGTTATACCACCTTCCCCGCCATCACTCCAATCACGGAAACTTTCGTTTCGGACTCTTGTAACTGCTTTAAGCAACTCATTGACGGACATATCGTTATCACTTGTGATAAACACACTTATAACCTCTCCGGCACACCACTGAAATAACATATAAATACCACTGCTGTGATTTTCACGGCAGTGGTATTTATATGTTTCATATTGTCAATTATAGTGCTTTCAGAGTAGCAAGCAGGTATTGATAGAACTTCTGAACGGTCTTTATGTTTACGCGCTCATCAGGAGAGTGGGGGTGTTCAATAGTAGGACCGAACGAGATCATATCCAAGCCGGGATAGTTACGACCGATAATTCCACACTCCAAACCTGCGTGAATAGTGATGATACGCGGCTCATTGCCAAACTCTTTCTTATATACGTCCTGCATTATATTCAGTATGCGACTCTTTACATTGGGTTTCCAACCCGGGTAGGAACCGCTAAACTCAACCTCTGCACCTGCTATGGCAAACGTGCTCTCTATCATCGAACGCAATTCCTCTTTTCTGCTCTCAACAGAAGAGCGAGTAAGGCAAAGCACTTTAACCGAATTACCCTCCATCATTATGGTGGACAGGTTATTACTGGTCTCTACCACGTCGGGCATTTCAGGTATCATACGATAAACGCCATTGGGACAGATAGTGATTGCGTGAATAAGAAAATCTTGTACATCTTCCGGCATTTCTGTCTTGGGACATTCAGTTTCCGTGGCTGTGAAGCGTATGTTGTCTTCTACGCCGTCGTACTCGCGAATAAACAAGTCTTCGTATTCATCTATCAGTTGCATCATCTCTTCTTTGCCCTCTTGGGGGATAGTGATGATTGCGGTAGCCTCACGAGGAATGGCATTCCTCAGCGAACCACCTTCCACACAAGCCAAACGAGCCTCGTAGTTGGCAACTGCATCTTTCAGGAAACGGAACATCAGTTTGTTGGCATTGGCTCTCTGAAGATGAATATCACAACCTGAATGACCGCCTTTCAGTCCCGTCAGTACCACCTTGAGTGCTATATCGCCTTCCTCTACCGCTACCGGCTCAAAATTGAAATGGGCAGTTGTATCCACACCACCGGCACAACCGATATATAATTCACCTTCTGTTTCCGAGTCAAGGTTGAGCAAAGTGCTGCCTTTCAGCACACCGCCTTCCAATGCCATTGCACCATACATACCCGTTTCTTCGTCTACCGTAAAGAACGCTTCCAAAGGAGGATGAACCACGTTCTTATCAGCCAAAATAGCCATCGCCGTTGCCACTCCAATACCGTTGTCTGCACCGAGTGTCGTACCATCGGCTGTTACCCATTCACCATTGTCCTCTACGTATGCACATATAGGGTCTTTGTCAAAATCGAAAACCTTATCGTTGTTTTTCTGCGGAACCATATCCATATGACCTTGCAGAATAACACCCGGATGATTCTCATAACCTGCTGAAGCGGGCTTACGAATGATGACATTACCAATCTCATCAACTATTGTTTCCAATCCAAGACTGCGACCATAGTCTGCTAAAAATTTAGAAACGGCTTCTTTCCTTCCCGATGGACGAGGAATCTGTGTGAGACTATAAAAGTGCTCCCACAACGCTTTTGGCTCTTGTGTTCTCATACTTGTTATTGTTTTGGTTGTTATTTTCATACTTGTTGACCCTGCAAAGAAAACCACAAAAATACTTCTATGCAATTTTTTTGCCCGATTTTCTAACAAAATTATGCTGCCGATATGAATTATTAAAAATGTTCCTTACCTTTGCGCGTTTTCGTCTATGCCGGTGACTTTGAGAACACCTCCGGCGACATGCAACTGATTAACGATATGCACCCGCCTGAGTTTCATGAAACGGCAAAGAGAATAAATGATGCTCCCGTAAAAATCATAAGAAAAGACCAATCCTATTCATATTATTATGTTCACACTTATTTCATTACCGTACGCGTTGGACGCGCTGCAACCTATAGTGAGTGCGCAAACGCTATCGTTCCATTATGGCAAACACCTGCAGGCATACGTTGATAATCTCAACAAACTGATTGCCGGTACGGAATTTGAAAATATGCCGCTTGAGGAGATTGTCTGCAAGTCTTCAGGCGCAATCTTCAACAACGCCGGACAGATGCTCAATCACAACCTGTATTTCACACAGTTCTCGCCCGTCAGTGCTAACAATCACGCACCGCAGGGAGTACTGCTCGATGCCATCGTCCGCGATTTCGGCTCTCTCGACAACTTCAAAACCGAGTTTGAGCAGAAAGGAACAACCCTGTTCGGTTCGGGCTGGGTATGGCTGTCGGTTGACAAAGAGGGCAAACTGGTTATCACGCAGGAGTCGAATGCGCAGAATCCCGTTACGAAAGGTCTGCGTCCGCTGCTGACAATGGATGTATGGGAGCATGCTTATTATCTTGACTATCAGAACCGCCGTGCCGCACACTTGCAAGCCCTTTGGGACATTATCAACTGGGAGGAGATAGAAAGACGGTATGTGGCTTGAACATTAAAAAACGAATCATCTATGAAAAACACTATTCTTATTCTTTGCGCAATGCTATTGGCTATTTTGCCAATCAATGCACAGAAAAACAATCAATCAAAGACGTTGGTCGCATATTTCTCAGCAACGGGGACAACACGTCAGGCGGCTGCCAAGTTAGCAAAAGAACACAAAGCCGTACTATGGGAGATAGAGGCAGCCGAACCTTATACGGCAGCCGACCTTGACTGGCGCAACAAGCAATCGCGTTCTTCGCTTGAGATGCAGGACGAAGAGGCACGACCCGCTATCAAGCAATGCACGAACATTATACCTTACGACACTGTTTATGTAGGTTATCCTATCTGGTGGGGTATCTGTCCGCGCATCATCAACTCATGGATTGACAACAACTTGGAGCAGCTGCAGGGCAAGACACTCATCCCCTTTGCCACGAGCGGTAGCAGCGACGTGAAGCAGTCGGTGGAGTACCTGCGCAAGACCTATCCCAACCTGTCTTGGCAGAACGGAATATTGATGAACTGAGAATACAACCTTCCCACCAGATACAATCATATTACCCAATACAATCATATTGTACGAAAGCGAGTATAAGCCCAGTATATTATAGTATGATTCACTATAGGGATAGTATAAGGATAGGATAGTATAGTAAAGGGATAACATACAGATAGCATATTTGTCCTATGGAAAGTTTTATTGATAAGATGGTCGTATGAGCATCATTGCAAACAATATAACAAATGTCTCCGGCATATAGAAGAAATAAAGATTACAGCATACATCTACAATTAAATAAGTCGTCTCGGAGAGTTTACTACCACTTACGACAACAAGAACTGCAACGACATATCCAGTTTAGGAACGAATATGAGGCAAATAGCAAGAAACATATTATGTCAGGTACTAATGATTCTGTAAATTTTCAATCATACCTATCAAACATTTTGCTGCATTAATTTTTTACAAAGATGATAAACCAAATGACTTTTGTAAACTTACTAGATATAAGTTCAGATTCTAATAATTCAGGACTTACAACAGAGCAAGAAAATGCTTTGCTTGATACTCCTATTCGCCGTTACTTAAGTCTTAACTTCTTCGTTGAGATGATGGAGTGTCAGAGGTTGTATGTGAGTAGGCGAAAAGTATTTGAGGATAACAACGAACGCAATATTCCTTTTCATTGGGCAGGTTTTTTTACGCCAGTTGGTGATAATATACCACCGCAACCTGACAAAAAACAATATTGGGACAAGATAAGAAATGAATACTCCAAATGGGCAAATATGCATACTCTTTGTTGGACGCTCACCACGCAAGAGAACTATCTAATGTGGAAGGGATACGCTGGTGAGGATGGAGTTTGTATCGTGTCCACTATTAGAAAATTCATTGCATCTATCCAAGAAAATAAGGATTTCCAAAAATCCAAATGTACTATTCATTGCGGTCAAATGCTATACAATGGTTTTTCAACGACTGATGAAGAAAATCTTCCTTTTTGGAAAGGTCGCGAATTCGCTTCTGAAAATGAATTGAGATTCTATTTTGAAATAAAGGATGGTAAATATACAGACAATCACATTTTTGTTCCCATTGATTATTCTACCCTCATAGACAAAGTGATAATTTCGCCTTTTGTCCGTCCTCGAACAGCAACAGCTCTTGCAGAGATAATTGGTAACCGTTACAACATTAATGCCTATCCATCAAAAATTCAAATATACTAAAAGTTTGTTTTTGTTGCCAATTAGTGAAAGATGTTATTGGCACCAAAGACTGGCTAATAAGTTAACGTAACAACAGAAATAAACTAAAATATTATAAAATATGTTTTGTAAATATTGCGGCTGTCAAATCGCTAACGACAGCGTTTTCTGTTCAAAGTGTGGTCGTTCAGTTCTCGAACAAAATGACGAGAGTACAATTCATAACCACGAAAGTAACAAATATTATATATCTACAGAAAGATTACAATGGAAAAAACCATATGTAGCACGTATTGCGCAGATATTATGTATAGCCATTGCTATGTTTTTTTTACTATATAGTATCGTTTGTTTTATTAATGGTGGAAGGGTTGTTAGATTCTTTGGAGATAGTAAAATTTATAGTAGCAGATCAAGTGGTATTTCATTGGGACCATTTAATTTGCAATATGAAGAAGGTCAAAATGAAGAGAACCTAATAGTTAAAGATTATTTAGGGATATTTTCTATAAAGAAGAAAAAATGGAACCAAAGACATGAATGTTTAGTAGGAATAGATAGTATTCCCTGGGCATTTTCTGTAAAAGAGATAGATAACACACAGAATGAGTTTAAGGCTCTTGTGTTTTTTTTAGGGATTGTACCGGCTATGATTGTCCTAATTTTATGTTTTAGTTGGACAAAAAAAGTAAAATTCCCCTCGTTAAAGGATGGATTACCAAAGGATTTTGCAGATGAAATAGAAAGGTATGAATTTTTGGGATTTAGCAAAAATAAATACATATTTTATAAGAAAGACGGCAAATATGGCATTATTGATGTTACTCATTATTGTGTTAAAGTTCCAGCCCAATATGATTCAATATCATGGAGAATTCCCAATATGGTATATGATATAACTATCGGAGATAAAAAAGAAACTATAAAAATTATAAACTCATAATCAAACAAATTCAAGAAATGAGGAAATATGTTTTAATAACGATGGTATGCAGTTTAGTTTCCTGCAATACTGTGAATAAGGAAGACTTAAAAAAAGAAATCCTTTCCGAAATTGAATCATCTCGTACAACTGTCGTAGTAAAAAAAGGAGATGGAAATAATTTTTATGCAGAACCTATTTTCCTTGGCAGTAATGGAACTTATATTAACGAAATAGATATACAACATTCTACAATAAACTGCCCTGCTATTAGAAATGGTGTTCAACGAAATTGTTATAAAACTAATGCTTATAACAATACGTTTTGTAATCTATGTATGACAGATGCGTTAATAACGATATGGAATAAAAGATTCTTTCCAAACGGATATCGAAATGATTAACAAGTGATTATATTTGTGAAACGATAAGAACTATCTTAATGACCAAAATGAACCGCATAGAATTCAAACCACAACTGACCCGCAAAGAAATAAATACCATTTTATGACACCGCAACCGAATAGAGGAAAAATAGTGATTTACCGTACAGCCGACAACCAAGTACAATTGGATGTAAGGATGGAGAAAGATACCGTTTGGCTCACTCAAGACCAGATGGCATTGTTGTTTGGTCGCGACAGAACGGTTATTGGCAGGCATATACGAAACATATTCAATGAGGGCGAATTGGACGAAGCCTTGGTATGTGCAAAATTTGCACTACCCAAGAAATATGGACGCCATGGGGGACATATCCAAGAGGTAGAAACCATATTGTATAATTTGGATGTCATAATTTCTGTCGGTTATCGTGTCAAGTCTCAATCCGGTGTGCAGTTTCGTCAGTGGGCAAGCAAAATACTCAAAGACCATTTGATTAAAGGCTATACCATCAATGAGCGTATCCGTCGAAATCAGATCAATGAACTGCGGCAGTTGGTACAGATAGTCGGGAGGACATTGCAAAGCAAGGCACTTTTAGACGATGGCAAATCGGTAGAAGATGCAGCAAACGAGCAAACAGCCCTGTTTGATGTTGTGGTAGATTATACTTACGCTCTTGATACACTTGATAACTATGATTATGAGCGGTTGTCCATAGAAAAGACTACGGCAGAAGAACTGTTCCACGCGACCTATGAAAATGCGATGCAGACTATACGCTCTTTGCAAAAGAAGTTTGGGAGTAGCACCTTGTTTGGCAACGAGAAAGACGACTCTTTCAAGAGCAGTATAGGGCAGATTTACCAAACTTTTGATGGCAAAGAACTCTATCCCAGCGTGGAGGAGAAGGCGGCGATGCTTCTGTATCTTGTTACCAAAAACCACTCTTTCTCTGACGGCAACAAACGTATTGCGGCAACATTGTTTTTGTGGTTTCTGTATAACAACGGCATCCTTTATCGCGAAGACGGGACAAAGCGCATTGCAGACAATATGCTTGTTGCCCTCACGCTGATGATAGCAGAAAGCCGCACTGAGGAGAAAGATACAATGGTGAAAGTGGTGGTGAACCTTATAAATCAAGATAACGAGTGATATAATACTATTAACCAAATAAAAAGCATATTGATGAAGAGAATGTTTATTTTTATGAGCCTGCTAATGATGGTATCATTGGTTGTTGATGCTCAAAAGAAGTCGGTTAAAGCCGTTGTTGTACCTGAAAGCAACTATGTACTTAGAGGAGGAAAATACAAGGCAAAAATAGTGCCTGTTGATGAGGAGTTGAGTAAGAATGTACGAGTGTTTGTTAATAACAAGGAGTTAC
>CAMVHW010000019.1 GCA_947167395.1 uncultured Bacteroidales bacterium | reverse complement strand
CAGTTGGTAGCGCACTACGTTCGGGACGTAGGGGTCGCGTGTTCGAGTCACGTCTTCTCGACAAAGTATAAAAACAGCCTTGATGTAGTTACTGATAAGGCATTGTTTTTATATTTCGCCGCTTACCGGCGTTAAACAGAAGGACATATTAAATAAAAGGCGTTTATTGACGCTGTGAGCGACTTCTCAAAAACTTCGCAACTTTTTGTCAACCGGTCCTTACAGAAACAATGAATGTCCCGTGGGTATGTTATCATTCTCCACGCCCTATTTCGAAAGTTATGTGCTTTCGCATAAGGGTAAGAGGTGGGCATATTGGGCGTGGACTTCGTTTGTTATTCTACCGGTTAGGGGATTGCGAAGCCCTTGAGAAGCGTGAAAGACAAAGAGTTCACGCTTATTTTTTTGTTGTTTTAATAACTTATAAACCGACGGGGCGATGGGATATAACCGCCGACATAAACAATGAAACACGTTAACGTTGCAGTAGCCTTATTATCAGTTATGGCAGTACTTTTCGCTTCGTGCGGCTCACAGAAAACCGTGGCTCAAAAAACTGGCGGTAATCCTTTTGGCGAGACCTACACTATGCCTTGTGAAGTATATGACACGCAGGAACAATTTGCAGCCACAGGTATATTCAGCGGTTCAAGCAATCAGAAAGGCGATGTACAGAAATATGCTCTTCAGAACGCACAAGAGATTATACGCTTAAAGATGAAGCACGCTTATAGAGGTATGGTAAGTGATTACTCGTCCACAGTGGGTAATAACCAAGGTAATGACATAGAGCGTAAGATAACCAGTGCAGGCGACCGCATAATAGATGACATCATCAACGAGACGACACAGAGTTGCACACGTTGGTCAGCAGTTGATGAGGACGGACATATAACCTGCTACACAGCCATTCAAATATCCAAGAAAGAGACAGCAAAGAAAGTGGCAACAGCCGTACAAAACAAACTCACCGATGAAGAGAAGGCTCGTATAGGCTTTAACGAAGAGGAATATCGCAAGCAGATGGAGAAACGCTTTGAGCAATACAAAGAAGAACATAAACAATAATGTTTAGTCGAACACATACACTACTCACCTTGCTCGTCTTACTCATAGGCGTGCAAGGTGTTTTTGCTCAAAAGGAGCGTCCGTTGTGGACTGACGGCTATTTCTACGATGCGGACTATTCGTATGTGGAAGTGGCTTCTGCCACGGGGTGGGAAATCAACGATGCGCGTCAGAAAGCCTATCAAGAGATAATCAATCGTCGCAGTATGGCAACGGGGACGAATGCCAAAGTGGTCATCAATGGCGATAATGCATCTGTGAAGAGCCAACACGACCTGATTGTCAAATCGCGAATAGTGGATGAGTATGTAGAGCAATTGGAACCCGGATTATATAAGGTATATCTATTGGTGCAGACTGCCAAGAACCCCACTTTTAGTTATGAGAATGTAGCCGTAACAGATAAATACCCTGTGTCGGCTCGTATTATTGTTCCGGGTTGGGCACAGTTCTACAAGGGCAGTAATCTCAAAGGTGGTTTGATAGTGGCAGGTGAGGTAGTCGGAGTGGCTGGTATAGTAACTTGTTACAGTCTGAAAGCAAGTTATGAAAACCTCATCAAGTTAGACCCTAAACACACCAATACCTACTTACAGTACTCGGACGCTTGTTCGAATGTGGGATATGGTTTTATTGCTCTCACTGCTGCCTTGTATGTTTATAACCTGATAGACGGTGCAGTGGCACGAGGTAAGAAACGTGTGTTTATAGAGAACCAACTGACCTTTGCCCCCACCTATTCACCGGAGAACAACTCTTTTGGACTTGCTATGAAGATGAACTTCTGATTTAGATTAAACGATAAACGATATGAAAAAGATAACTATTCTTTTAACCTTATGTCTTCCCTTGCTTTTTTCCGGCTGCGTAAAGGCAATCAGCGATTATAATGTCAGTATCTATGGCACTGTGATTGACAGCAAGACTTATGAGCCGATACAAGGTGCGCTGATAACCATTATTCCTTCCTCAAAGAGTTGTTACAGCGGATTGGACGGGTATTTTGAGTTTGAAGACCTGTTGGTGCAGAAATATACTATTACTGCCCAAAAAGATGGTTACATTACAGATAGAAAAACCGTCAATCTTATGGCAGGCGAAAAACAAGAATTAACATTTGCTCTAAAAAAAGAATACTAAAATGAGAAAATCATTTTTCCCTTTATTTCTTTACATATCCTGTTTGTTCTTCTACGGCTGTAATGTCGGGGATTTATCAATGAACAAGAGTAACGAGATAACTATTTATGGTAATATCATCGACCGTGCCACCGGTTCGCCTCTGTATAATGCTATGATTGAATTGTGCAGCAAGGATTATAGTGAAGAAGAACGAGTATTAGGCAGTACAGTAAGCGGCAATGACGGAAATTATGAATTTACTGTTTCTCTAAAAACTAATGATGATGCCACTACGGTAACACAAACCTACTATGTACGGGCAAGTAAGGACAAGTACACATCTTCCGAAAAGAACCTTGAGTTGAAATCGGTGGATAAGTCTAAAAGGGTAAAATTCGACTTCCAACTGTCCAAAGAGTCCATAATGTATAAAGGACTTGTTACTGACAGCAAAAACAATCCTATATACGACGCACATATATCAGCACAATTCTCCTCCTCGTCAGGCAGTGGAAATGATTATAACATAGGTACAACGGTAATGACCGATGCCAATGGAGCCTACACGCTGGAGTTACCACGACCACACATTTACAACAACAACGACAATGACGCATACGATCAGTGGAAATATGCCATTTATGCAGATAAAGCAGGATATATTACCACAAAGCATGTCTTGAATCAGAATGTGGACGATTTGGGCAGGACCATCACTCTCAATTTCATTATGGAAACCGAAGCGGAATGGGATGCAAGGGAGAATGTAACCATCTATGGCAAGGTAACAGATAAGTACGGTCAGCCTATCGCCAACGCTGAAATACAAGACTATGTCTATCGTAATGATTACATTTCAAGTTCTACTTGTTGGTCCACGACCCAAACAAATGCGAGGGGTGAATATGAAATCATCTCACCAACAGAAGTGTATTCAAATCAGAGTTACACCTTTCATTGGTATTACTGCGAAGCCACCGGGTATAAGACAATCTATAAAAGCCTGAAAACCTCATACGGGGACAAAGGCAAATCGTATAATTTCAACTTCGTTATGGAGCGCAATTAGTATGTATAGTACTACTATGCATTCTTACGAAATTAACAATCAAATAAAATATAAACTCTTATGAAAAAACTATTCTTTTTCTCACTGTCCATTCTTTGCAGTGTTCTCGTCTTTGCTCAGCAAAATGAAGACTGGCGTGTTCATCCCAACGATGCCAAATACTACATCAAGGGTGTGTTTGATGCCACAACCGGCAGCAATGGCAATTCTGTTTATACCTTAACCAATGTGGAAACACAAGGTATCACTATCGATGATGGTAAAAGCGTTTATTATGGTGACTACATAGAGGCTCACGATGATGTACGTTTCACCTTTGACCACGTTGATACCAACTGCCCAACCAAATACGACTACATCTCTTATTGGGTATTTGATGACGAGATAAGCGAGTGGATCCCCGATGTTGAAATACGTAGTGCCGACCGTGGTATGGAACATCGCAAGGTGATGACCGTGATGTTGGTGTTGGACTGCAGCAGTTCGCTTGAGAACGAGTTTGTTCACGATTTCCGCTATGTAAAAGAGGGTGCATTGACCTTCCTTCGCTCTATGTATAACGCTTCGAAAGCAGGTAATATACGAATTGGTATAATCGGCTTCAACTCTCTTAAACGCACACAGATTCGCCAAATAGAATCGCTGACAGAAGGCTCATATTTAGAGATGACCCGATTTATTAACAACCTGAGTGTTGCTAATGGTACTGCCCTCTATTATAGTCTTGACAAGGCTATTGATATGACCAATAGTTATGTAAGCGGGTTCAGAAACACAAGCGAATACACCTCGCCTATTATTGTTACCTTTACCGATGGTATTGACCAAACTTCGTTTGATAACAAAAAGAAACTGAAATCGGCAGACGCTTATTATAACTATGTCAACAATCGTATTCAGGAGAATGATATAGAGCATTTTGTTATACCTTTCAAGGGTTCGGATATAAGCACTGATGCACAGAAAGATAAGTTTGAGCGTGTACTACGTTCGCTTACCAAACCCGATGATAATGCTCACTATTTGCCGGTTACCACTATGAGCGAATTAGGAAGTATATTCGGTAGTATAGCCAATAGCCTTATTGACCGTTGGCAGATACTGCGCTGTTATGTTGCACCGGCACGTCAAGGAAAAGTATGTTGGACCTTCGGCAAGAAAGAGAAGGAAGCACCGAAGAAAGTTTTACCTCCCCCACCTGCACCTAAGAAAGGAAGAAATGTGTTCATCGGTTTAGGCGGGAATATAGGTGCTCCGATGACTGTATATTCCGAAAAGGGGTATTCATCTTTGGATTTTGGTTCGACACTGAATTTTGCGTTTGATTGGGCATATCCCATAACCGACCATTTTGGTATGGGTACGTATGTTAGTCTGGGTGGCGGACTGATGTTTGGTTCATTTGAAGGTGCCTTTAATTTCAAGACGGGTCTTTTGATGATGTTTGGCGATGTTAATGACCGTCCGTTCTTATTGGGTATTGCTCCATTCACCGGTTTCACTTTTGCAGGTGAATCAGGTTCTATCCCATTTGAATTAAAGTTTGGTCGTGCTGTTAATGAACATTTGTATATTACCGGCAATGTGAATATGTACATTCCTGACTTTGGTATCGAACCGAGTATCACCATTGGTTACCACTTTGGAGACAAGTTGCAGACAAACAGATAACGAAAGGTGAAAAGGGAATTTTTTAGTCTGTCTATGAATTAACCCGTAAAGTATATTTGATTAAAAAGTTATCCCTCTCCCCATATTTATGGGCGAGGGATAACTTTTTTTGTACTTATAAGTTGAACTTACTAAAGACCTGTTGTTTTTTGATTTTGGTGTCAAGTAAAAACACTTACTTTTGCAGGCGAGTTGTTTCATAAAGAAAGAGTAATAGGAATATATTATCGATATAACGACATAACGTATTAAAGACATTTAACTTACTTACAATATGACAATTCTTCATACCGGGGACTGGCATTTGGGTCATACACTTGCCGGCTACGACCGCAGCGAAGAGCAACAGCAGATGCTCAATCAGATGGTAGAGATAGTAAAAGAACGGCAGCCGGACGTGTTTCTTCTTTGCGGTGATGTCTATCACACATCCCAACCTTCTGCGGCAATGCAGACACTATTCAATCAAACCATAGTCCGCCTGCACGACACTTGTCCCAAGATGGTCATCATCGTTACGGCAGGCAACCACGACAGTGGAACCAAGCACGAGATTTTTCGCACTCCGTGGTCGTATCTGAACGTGTATATGATAGGCACTTTTGACCGTGAGAACAGCAATAGTCATATCATATCCATTCCGGGCAAAGGCATTGTGATTGCCCTACCCTATACCCACGAGCGCAACCTGCAACAAGACACCATTCAGGCTCTTCTCGATGAAGCCCAACGCCTCAATACCGACAGTCTGCCTATCGTTATGTCGGCTCATACAGCCATATCGGGTGCTGACTTCCTGGGTCACGAGGACGCGACCGAGAAAACAGTAGGCGGCATAGACGCAATCAACGTCGGCGATATGGGTATAGGTTACGACTACTTGGCATTAGGGCATATCCATCACCAGCAATTCGTACACACAGGCAAGCATAATGTCCGCTATGCGGGCTCTCCCCTACCCGTCAGTTTCGACGAGAACTACGACCATTCAGTGTCAATAGTGAGCATAGACAAGCATAATGATACTCCGCAGGTGGAAACCATCTCCATACATAACCTTCGTCCTCTGACAACCCTTCCTCCTAACGGTGCTGCCGCTTGGAACGAAGCAAAAGAAATGCTGCGAGCCTTCCCCGACGAACTGCCTAATTATATCCGCCTCAATGTAGAAATAAGCGATGTACTGCCTGCCGATGCACGCCAAGAAGCATTGCAAATTGCACAAGGCAAACAGTGCCGTTTCTGCGTACTGAATGTCATCAGACGCAAACAGGAGCAACAAGCAGGTGCACATATAACGATACAAGAGTTGCAACGTATGAGTCCCATAGAAGTGGCAGAGATGTATGCCAAAGACACCGACCTTGCTTTTGACGATGATATGCATAAAATGCTTGAAAATGTTATGAACGAACTAAAAGAGAACGAGTTATGAAACTGCAAATCCTAACCATCCACAATATAGCGTCCATAGAGCATGCCGTCATTGACTTCACCGCCTCTCCTCTCAATAACAGCGAGTTGTTTCTCATCACCGGTGATACAGGTTCGGGCAAGACAACTATACTCGATGCCATCTGCTTGGCTCTCTATGCCAATACGCCACGACTGAAAACTCTGACCGATATGGGAAAGGTGCAGGAGAGCGAGAACGATATGAAGATAGCGGACACTTGTCAGTTGATGCGTCGTCAGACCAAGGATGCATACGCTTGTCTGACTTTTTTGGGCAACGATGGCAACCGATATGAAGCCCGATGGTCGGTAGAGAGAAAACGCAAGAATCTGAATCGTCGTTGGCAACTGACCAATCTCACTCACCCGGAAGCCTCGCCCGATGAGGGTAATGGCGGCGGCGGTGCTGAAGACAACTCAATGCAAGAAGCCATAGAAAAAGCCATCGGTTTGGACTTTGAGCAGTTCTGCCGCACTACTATGTTGGCACAAGGCGAGTTCACACGCTTCCTCTCAAGCAACGACAAGGAGAAAGCCGAGATATTAGAGAAAGTAACCGGGACGGAGATATACTCGCGCATAGGAGCCAAAGTATTTGAGATAACCGCTTCTCATAAACACGAATGGGAAACGGCGAAAGAGAAGACGGAAGGCATACAGACGCTCAATGATGAGCAGATAGCAGAGAAACAAGCACAGATAAAGAACATAGAGCAGGCAAGCGAAGAGAAAAGAGAAGAAATAAAAGCAGAGAACGCCAAGTTAGAATGGTTGGAACAAGAGCAACGCTTGATAAACGACAAGCAGACAGCACAAAACGCCTATCAGTCCGCACAAAACGAGATTGCAAGCGACCGGTTCCGGCAAGCGGAACGGCAACTCCGTCAATGGGATCAGACCACCGAGGCACGCACTTGGCTCACCCAACAAGCAACGGCAAAGCAAACAATAGAGAACCAAAAGCAAACTCTGAACAACTATAAAAACGAATACCTCATCTTACGACAAGGCAAGGCGTATTCAGATAATGAGATTAACGCAATAAAGCGACGCCTGACCCAAATAGAGCAAGTGCTGCAAGCGGAAGAAAAGAGAGCCGAGGTATATGCTAATAGTCAAACAATAAACACTCGTCTGACTGCCATCGTCAATGCACGTAGAGATATAGAGAGTAAGCGACAAGAGATAAACGACATTACTGAGCATATCAACAACACATACTCTCCACACCACCAACAACTGACCCAAGAGGCGGCAGCACTGACGACACAACTAAAACAACACCAAGACCAAGAAAAAGAGTTGAACCAAGAGTTGCAAGCAATACAAATAACCTCACTTCGCAGCCAAAGGGATAAGTGCAATACCCTACTCTCCAACCTTAGTCTTGCCAAAGAGCGTACAGAGTCGCTTCTGTCCGCACGCCGGAGATATGAGGCTGACGAAAAGCAAATCGAACAACAACAGACATCGCTGTATAGCACTATACGGCAGATTTCCGATCTCGAGCCCGAAGTCAGTAAGGCAAAGGCGGTAGCAAACAGCGTTGAGCAGTTGCTCAACAAACAAAAAGAGACTGTGGATAAGTTTGCACAAAGTCTTCGAGCCGACTTGCAGGAAGGCGATGTATGTCCTATCTGCGGACAGGTGGTAAGACAGGCTGTACCTCACGAAGAAGAATGGCAAAAACTATACGCACAAACACAAACAACATATAACGAGGTACAACAAAGATATAACGACCTCTTGCAACGCCTCAACCGCCTGCAAGCAGAAGAAAAGACCCTCATATCTTCATTATCCACCCTGCAACTCAACCATAGAAACGACAGGAGCGTCATAGATACGGAGCAGAAACTGATAAAGCAATGCCTCTTGTGCGGCATAACGGTTGACCTGCTAAAAAGCCCTATATCAACTGAACAACTGAATGTTGTTATTGACGAGAGTGTCAATCGGGAACAAGAGAGCCTTTCACAACTCAATACGCGCATTGAGAAAGGCGAAACGATAGAAGCACAACTGAAAAACCTTCGTGAAACCATAGCCGCCAAACGTGAAGACATAGACAAGAAAGAAAAAGACATCGCTTTGTCGCAAGAACGACTAACCACTGCACAAACCAAATTGCAAAACGCAAACAGCGTGATTCAAGCCAAAGAGGAAGATATAGAACATAATAAAAGAGAAGTTATGCCGCTGCTCGAAGGTATCGATTGGCAAACAGATTGGCTGAAACAGACAGACACATTCATAAAGGAATTGACCATAGCCGCAGCGACATACAATACCAATCTGAACAACAAACAACTGCTCATCAACGACCTCAATAACAAGCAATCGGAGCAATCACAAGCGGCTACTGCTTTCAGTATGATAGAGGTTTTATTGCCCGAATGGCATACTGACTTAATCGGACAACCCGTCAAAGCAGCCAATATGATTGAGCGTGCGAACACACTTCGTACCAACATAACCTCTACCATAGAGTTGATGACGCAAGCACAAAAGCAAATAAGCCATCTGAACAACCTGATTCAGGATTTCATTGCCACCCATAATGACTTGTCCATTGAGTTATTAACTTCACTAAACCGTTACTCTTCCCCATACATACAAGACCTACGCCGTAGCATAGACAAACAGAGATTGGCTGTCACAGAAAAGAAAACTTTATATGACCGCTCAATGGCTCTGCTCAACGAACACCAACAGCACAAGCCGGACTTGAAAGAAGAAGACACCAAGGAAACGCTGGTTATAATGATTAACGAAAAGGAAAAGCAATTTAAGGAACAGCAAGAACTGAAAGGTGCAATCAATCAGGAATTGCAAGCCGATGCGCAAACCAGACATCGATTACAAACCTACATAGACGAGGCACGAGAAAAGGAAAATACATACTTGCGTTGGCAACGTCTTAATAATCTTATCGGTGACAAGGAAGGCAGCAAGTTCCGTCGTATAGCACAGAGTTATATTCTTGCCAATCTGACCGAAACAGCCAATGTGTATATGCAACGTCTTACCAATCGCTATACGCTCCATTCTGTTCCCGGTACGTTTGTCATCACGGTGGAAGATGCTTACCAAGGTTATGTATCTCGTCCGACAAGCACCATCTCCGGTGGTGAGAGTTTTCTTGTTTCGCTTGCATTGGCGTTGGCCCTGAGCGATATAGGTCAGAACCTGCGGGTAGAGACATTGTTTATAGATGAGGGGTTCGGCACACTAAGCGGTGAGCCTATGCAAAAGGCTATCGACACCTTGCAGTCACTGCATAAACACGCAGGCAGACAGGTGGGAATAATCAGTCATATAGAAGAGGTACGCGAACGTATTCCGGTGCAAATACAAGTTACCCGCGAGAGCAACAACTCCGCCGGCAATATCACGATTGTAGGATAAAGAAAGATTAGGCGTAAATCGTATTTTGCAGGCAAAAACTCTTTACCGCACACTGCTTTCCATCACAAAGTTAGGTATAAAAGGTTCGCTTACCGTTCCTAATTGTTCGTCGTTGCGGAAAGTGATTGTTTCAAGGCAGACGAAGGTGTTTTTCAATAGACTGCTATAATAGCGCAGACGGATATACTCTCCTTCGGTTATGAAAAGGTAGAACAGTCCGTCTGTGAATTGTGCCACACCGACACACTTGTCGCCATCGAAGGCGGCAAGTATGTCGTTTTCATTTACTATCGTTTTGTTGAGCGTTTGTACCTGTTCGGGGTAAGTAACAGATAAATCAACCTTAATAACGGCAGTCATAGAGGCGGTGAGGTTATAGTCAGCGGAAGCCGTCCAAGTGGGTCTGGCGGCGTTACCTACAATCGATTCTGGTTCATTCTGCTTTCCCTTGCACGCATTGAAAACAATGGCAACAATAGACACAAGAACCAAACATCTGAACAAAGTGAAATATGCAGTTTTCATAATTGTATAATTTACAAAGGATTATTTACTTCTGTACCTTGCGCGTTATATACTCTGCCGTTTTTGAATATATACAGAATACCGTTGATGACCTGTTTCTTTACGTTGGCAGTATTGTTCTTGCCGATTATGAGTTTGACAGGTGTATTAAGCGTTCCTGTATGTGAATGTGCGGCATAGCGGATATTTCCGCTTTCGGACTTGAGCACTTGCTCACCCAACTCAAAACGCAACTCACCTTGTTGGTCGCTTTGTATAGTGAGGAAGTAGAGTGTTTCGCCCTCCACCTCTTGCGGCACAGCCACCGCTGCCAGTTCGTCGCCGACATAGACGCGGAGAGGAGCGGCAGTTGCTCCCTCGCCATATATGGCGAGGACGGAATCATCCACAGTGGCTATCATAGTCATATTGGTAGAGGCGGCAGGGTTATGGAAGGCGGTCGTGGTATTCTGATGATTAGACGATTGTTTCTTTGATATTTTGTTGTAGAAATTCACTCTTACATCCTCTTGTGCCATACGACGTATGAAGTATCCTTCTCCCGGTCGCAACGAGGTCAGGTCGCCCACCCAGTGTCCGTTCTTGGAGAAGGTGGCAAAATGGTCGTGACTCTTGACCACATCGCCTGCGGAAGCCTTTTCGTAGTAGTCAGCCAGTGCTTCCGTTATCGGTGTTACTTCTTGTAAGAGACAGGGGAGTGCCGTCCATTTGCCTCCACCGCGAACGGTGAGGTGCATTGAGTCGGCAGGTAGAGGATTGCCGCTGACATAGATATTATTGCCCTTTTCGCAGTAAATCATATAGGTGTAAATGTATCGGAAGTAGTCGAACATACCGGCAAAAGCATCGAGTGAGTCGCTATAGGTGCAGAAGTGTTGTGTAGCGGGGTTCTTGATGATGTCGCCATCTGTCCAAGGTCGGTTGGCGGAGATGATTTTATTGATAGGTGCGTTTTTGGGCAATAAGTTAAGGTTGAACGATGTCCAGTTCCAGCCGGCATTGAGTGTGATGTTCTGTTTCTCGCCTCCGCTTGTGGTAAGGATTATTGTCTCGTCATTGCCGCAACCTATTACAGCCCCGTCATTGAACTTGACAGGAACGCTTGGTGTGAGCGTGAGTGTTTTACCGGTAGCGGCTTGCCACAAGATGAAGTTAAGAGCCTTGCCGTTCATATCCGTGTTGCCATAGATGGTGAGGTATAGGTCGGATGTGTTAGTTGTGCTGTTGAAGGCGATGTTTGCCATTCCTATACACTCATTCCGATAGAGGGCGAAGACGCGGTCGTTGGGGTCGATATCGTAGATTGTGCCATTGTCGGTAGAGAGCAGCACTTGTCCGCAAAGCGACATGTTGAGCGGGTATTTGCTATGGTTCAGATCTTCGTAGGGCGGATTGGCTTTGAGGGTGAGTTCTACATACAGCGGTTCAGACAGGCCCTCTTCATCGGTCAGATAGATGATGTCGTTATACACGCCTACGGGCAAATCGGTTCTGAACAGGAAATGTACATTCTTATATTCCAGAGGTTGAATAGCACCGCTTGTTTCGGAGGTTGTGAACCAATCAGGCAAGGATTCCAACTTATATTGGTGTCGTTTGCCGCTCAGGTTAACAAAGGTAACATCATATATAAATTCATACCCCTGTTCGGCATTGTAAGAGCAAGTATAACTTACTTGTCGTTTTTCCCATTTGAGGCTGTTTCGATCTACAAAGGCAGTCCATGTAACGGGAGAAGTCATTGGGTTGCCGCACAGGTCTTCCACATCGCGAACGGTAACATAGACTGACTGTTTATTGATTTCATAGTCAGCCATATTGAGGTTGATGAGCAATTCGTCGTTATTGAAAGCCCAGTCGAAATTGAGTTTGGTCAGTTTGGAATGGTCACGCACGGGAGCATAGATGGCTTTATCGGCATAGATTGACCCGTTAAAGTCGTCTGGAGTGTTAATAATCAGAGGTGTTACCTTATTGATTAGGTTGCCTTGTGCATCAAGAGTCACTCGTTGGTCGTTGATGGAGAAGACGAGTTCATAAATGCCGTTGGCATTGAGTTTCATTTCCTCAAAGGGCAGATATGCCATCAGTCCCATCTCATCGCCTTGAATGGATATGTTATTGAACTGCTCGCAGAGGCTCTTAGGGAGTGCTTGCTCAAAGATTGCGAACTCATCTATATGACCGCTGAATCCGTTACCGCCGAGGTACATAGTTCCCATAATAGGTTGCAGGTCGGCAGCGTCCATCGTTTTGATAAGGTCGCCGTCGAGGAATAAGGAAACTGTGTTGTATGTACGGTTGACGGTCAGCACGAAATGGTGCCAGTTGTTATCAGCAACGGTATGGTCAGTAATTGCTTTATAGTCATTGCTATGCAGGGTGAGTGTTCCGTTTTCGATGGCGATGAGTGTACCGAGTGATGCGCTGTCGTTGGTCTGCCAGTCCGCACTGAAGAGTGAGGCATCGGCTTTGTCGGTTTTGAACCAGAACATCAGTGTTTCGTCTTGTGCGTCGTTTCTGCCGAGCAGTTTGCCATTGAGCGTTATTTGTTCTCCGTTGAGGTGTAGTGATATACCGTCGGGTAGCGTCCAAGTGGTGCCGTTGCAATAGAGTGTGGCACCGTTGGCAAGGTCTGTCAGAGTGGAGCCTGCACCTTCGTTCATGCGGTAATAAGCGGTCAACTCGCGTTCGTAGCCGCTGAGGTACTTGAGATGGGTTTCGGCTATTTGCGCCGGTGTGAGTATTTTGGACCAGAGGCGTGCTTCGAGCATATTGCCTCTAAATCCGCGTCCGAAAATAAGGTTGGCGGTCAAGTCGTAGTCGAAATCTTCAGGCGAAGATAGTTGTGTGGCTGTAACGTCTTCTGTTCCGGCGTAGAAGCGTACGGCGTGTGTCTCGTTGTTGTAGGTCATGATGACGCGCGTGAACTGCAACATCGGCTTTACAGGTTTGGATGTCAGTGTCAGTTCGCCTACTTTGGCATAGAGGCGGTTGTCAGCCGTTTTACCAAACTCAAATCCCTCGCCGTGCGAGAAGAATACTGCCTCTTCGTCCGGGTTGGCGGGTTTGACGAGCATATCTATAGAGAATGACCGTCCCGACAGGTTGCGTGTTGCCTTGGTGGCGGCGAAGGAGTTGTCTGTGCCGTCAAAGCCGATAGAGGTGGTAGAGGTGATACCTATTCGGTTGGTAACACCCAGGACGGAGAAGTTGTTATCCTCGTCAAGGTAGTTGCCGGCTATGGGTTCATTGAAGCGCAAGCGGAGATTATCCCCGACACCTAATACGGCGTTGGCAGGTTCAGGTTTGCCGAACACGCGCGGAACACGTGTATCTTTCGTGCCGCTCATAACAGTGGATGATTTGGTAACAAAGCCCGAACCATAGCGGCAGAACGATACTGCCCGGAGGTCGTATTTCTGTTCCATCGGGTCGCGCTCCCCATAGAAACGGAAGGGTGCGATGCGACCATTCTCAATCATAGCCTTGTTGCCGGTGGCGATGTTAAAGAGGCTGTCGTCGGCATAGAAAGAGCATTGGTTTACCCAATCGTCGTCGGACTGCGTGGAGAGTTTGTATTGGAACTCGATATGGTCGAAGTTCTTATGGTGTATATCAAATCCGTTGATGTCAATTGGTATGTAGTAGCCTATGGAGTCGTGCGGGGAGAGTGTGTTCATTATCCAGTTCTGCTTGGGCGAGGCTATATTGACATCGCACGACAAGGGCAGGAAATGGACGGAGAGATTCATATTGGCATAGGTCTTCATACAATCAGAAGCAT
>CAMVHW010000018.1 GCA_947167395.1 uncultured Bacteroidales bacterium | reverse complement strand
ATAGGCAATGTTTCACCTGTGTTGATACTAACATCGGTTGAACGTAACACTTCTTCACTCAAACCACTTATATTAGTACTCGTTTCTGCCACAAACAAAGGCGTAACCAAGTCTGTCAAAGCCACCACAACACTCGTCTTATACCATTTAATATGCAACTCTTCTGCAGGATAAGTACTTAAATTCAAATTAGGCACAGTAAGCGTATATAGTCCGTTGGTGGTCTGCGGCAAAGCACCTATAACGGAATACCTTTTATTATGATACCATACTTGCAACGAATCATAATTGTCTATTCCTCGTGCCTGCGGAGCAGTGAACTGAATCTCGTTGGTTTTCCATTCCGTTACTCTTATCGGCGCAGGCTCAACGATGGTCATAACAGGCAGCAACTGCAAACCACTCTGTTCCGTTTCGCTCATAGCCCATTCGCAGTACCTATTCAGATACACATAACCGCCATTGCCTGCCAATGCCGTCGGGTCATACAAACCATAATGTCGGTTATCATTAGTCCGCCACTGCTTGGTGGCTGTTTGCCAGTCTTTCTTTCGATATATAGCCGAGTCGGCTGCAAGAGTGGCACTGATAGGGCTAATATAATCGTTCAACTCAACGGCATAACCTTCCGTTGTAGCAGGCGACTTATCGTGAGGCAAAGACGACCATATAGCGTTTCGGCTGCTCACTACCACAAACTCGTTAGGCAGCGAGCGACCTTCCACCACAAAATCCGTACTCAAACCATTGATAGTGGCAGTCATAGTCGCCGTTTCGCTTACATTGGCTGCAATAGGGGTATAGGCTATACGCACCGCTGTATTTATTCCCGACCTTGTAACAACAGCATCGTCAATCACAGCCGTAAAACTACCACCTTCGCCACCGACAGCATTGGTAATAGTCAGCGTTCCGCTCATCATAGTTGCATCTGTAACTTGTAAGGTCATAGATGACGTTGTGGCTATGTCATTCATCGAACTGACATACAACGTTTCGGCAGAAAGCGTTGGCGGCAAGGCTGTGCAATAGAACGTTATGTCATCAACATACAGACGATATAATGAGCCAACATTGGACGAGGCTGCCGTTATACGCAGATAAATCGCTTGACGTGAAGGCAATGCGTACTTGACAGTTTTCTTATCACGAACACCGAATGTGGCATTTGTTACTAAATCAGACCAACTTATACTATCATTAGAATAAGATATTGTGTAAGTTACAACATTATTGGTTGTGGCTAAGGCTAAAGAGATAGAATCAACGGCAAGCACCTTGGTGGAAATAAGCATAGCATTATTAACAGAAGTTCGTGGCTGCAATATAATGGCATTACTACCCATTGTAGTCTTAACTGCACTCATATCAGTTGCCGTACCATATATAACATTCCAGTCCACCCAAGTGCGAGAATAAATATGTGTGCCAGTATATGAACCATATATAGTACAGTCGTTAAAATTCTCGGTATAACTGATCTTATCCGCATACAAACAATGGGACAGCATAAGCCATCCCATTGTAAGTACCATACTCAATGATTTTATCTCTTTCATCATTTGTGTGCTGATGTTTTCTATTTCTTAATAAGTGGCAAAGTGGTAACCTTATTGTCTTCACCTGCTATCTTAACTAAATAATACCCGTTAGCCAAGCCATCCAACGACAAACGCTCTGTGCCTGCCGCGTTGGCTTGCGCTGTCATCACTCGTTTGCCGGAAGCGTCATAAAGAGTAATAACCGAAGCACCGGTAACTACCACATTCACATATTCAGTCGCGGGATTGGGGTAAAGCGAAACACCGGCGGCAACCGCTTCTTTATTATCGGTGGGAGTACTCTCGCCTAAGACGGTGATGTCTATAAAACTATTAACATAATTGTATTGGGGAGTTGTTGATATACTCTTTGCATACCATAGTGCTGCAAAGTATTCGCCTTCGGGCAAGCCATCAGCAAAACTAAACTCAACATCAGCGGGAACTTTACTATACAAACACATATTCTCAATATCACAATATGATACATACTTGCTATCAGATTTATTATATATAACCAACTCTATCAAGCCATTATAATCTTCCTCGCTCTCATTGGTAACATTACAGCCGAATATGAAACCTTGATTAGCATAAAGAGTCGCTCCGCCCTCACTATTCACAATCCAATAGTCATTAAGAGTTAATACATATTCCGTTGGTTCTGCTTCTTTATGTACAACAGTGAAGTATGCATATTTTTGACCAAGTGGGGAATCCCAAGTATTATTTATAGTAACATATCTAAATTCCACTCTATATTTTCCTTCTGTCAATGTGGCATCAAAGGTCATAGTTATCTCATTTGTCTCATTGGCAGCAATAAAAGCAGTGGCAGAAGTTACTATACATAATGAATCATAAGCATAACTATTACCACGATCAGCATATATTACAGCATATATTTCATTATTATAAGCCGCAGCACCTGAGTTGTCTATTGTCAGTTTAACGCTGACAGGTGTTTGATCGTTATAGGTATCTGTCGATTCCGTTTGTAGCAACTCTATAGACTTAACTGCCAATACATACGAAGACCTATCTACAACCACAAAACCATTATGTGCATAATATCCATCTTTTGTCCTCAAATCCGTTTTACCACCATTGGAATATATCATATAACAATCATACTTACCTACCGGCAATTCATCATCAATGGTAATAACGCCATTAGCGGTCTTGCCGGCAGAAACCTTCATTTTGGTGCCGTAGTATGTGATATCCCAAGTTTGCAAATCCCATAGTTCCACCCATATCGAATCGTTATAATCAACTTCTCCGCTATTGGTAATAGAGAAATAAATCTGCTTTGAGTCGTTTATATCTATCGTGCCATCGCTCTCTTGATTAAGCAGTTGAGGTTGTTCGCCTGTCAGTATAAATATGTTCGGCTTCTTTACAACGGTGAAGTAATAATAAGACACACCTTGTAAGAAGGACTGAGTTTCATAAGTTTCGGTGTCAAAGTAATTTACTCTCATTTCATAGCGATTAGCCTCCAAAGAATGTCTGAATGTAATGGTTACGTTCCTCTCGCTATTGGCAGGTATGGTAACCAAGTCGCTATAAGTAGTCGTGCACAGGGAATCAAAGGCATAAGTATAACCGGCTGAATTAGCATATATATAACTCTTTAGGTACCCACTGAAATCACCTCCACCTGTATTAGCGATGGTCAGCCTTGCGCTTACCGGCGTTTGATCGTTATAATAATCGGTTGAGTCGGTGTTTAATAAGGTTATTGACTTCACATTAAGGATATACGACGAAGGATCGACTGCAACGACATACGAGTATGCATACATATCCGAAGTTGTTTCCAACTCAATCAATTCACCATCTTTCCTGTAAGAGACAAAGAGATAATATGCTCCGGTTTTGGTAATACCATCGGGGAACGAGATATAGACTGTCTTCGAGGCTCCGGCAGCAATGGTAGTTTTGGTTCCAACTATGGAAACAACATCAAAGCTATGATCATATATTACTCCCCACACCGAGTCTTGATATTGAACATCGCCGCTATTAGTTATCTTGACACTCATAAAGAGCTGCTCGTTTATATTGATGGTATTATCATTATTCGCACCAATTATAACAGGATTTTCGCCGGTTAATTCAAAATTCTTCTCATCTTCCGGAGCGGCTATTATGGTGAAATAACGATAGTACTCACCCTCAGACATTGGATATAAGTAGCCGTCTGTCTCACGATACCATAGACGCACATAATACTTACCCACTGCCAATTCCTCACTGAAACTAATCGTAAAGGTTGCATCCTTACCGGCTGCAATATCTATATTATAATAATTGCGTTCTATATATTCTCCTGACTCATTATATAAATAAGCATATATACATCCCCCTGAGTAATCCGAATCACCTCTATTAGCCATCCTTACCTGCACCTTTACAGTCTGTCCCTTGGTATAGGTATCAGTACTTGTTGTTTCAACATACTGAATGGATTGCGGATAAAGCATAAATGGCGAAGGATTGACTGTAAAGGTCTTAACAGACGATTCATAATCATTTGCAATAAGCAGATAAGTCATTGACTCTGTGTTTAGATAACTTACTGCTACGGTATATTCACCTTGTGGCAATACGGAATCGACCTGGTATGTAACCTCCTTAGTCATTCCGGCAAAAATAGGTATATTACAAATAGACGATTCAATAACATTATATTGATTGTCATATACACTGAACTGCACCCCGGAGGTATAATCACCATCGCCCGAGTTCGTTATGCGAGCCGAAACAATTATATCGTCATAGTGCTGAATAGTCGTTTCATTGTTTGCATTCTTCACTGACAGCGGCGACTGCATTATGAGATTAGGACTTGCCACTACGGCATCTTGCGCCACCACCTCTATGCTATACAATGACTTATCCCAACTGCTACCCAACAGGTACTCCTGACCATCTTTCTCATAAAGGAAGCCTAACAAGTAATCGCCGGGGGATACTGTGATTGTACCGCTCATATTCACATCACGGTAATACATATGCTCCAATGGTTTATCCGCAAACGAATGTTCAGCCAAACGCTGTGCAACGCTTAAATCTTTGTTCAACAGCACCATATATACCTTGCCCGTATATGTCGTTTGACCTGCATTGGCTATACCCACCGTCAAGGAGAACACGCTGTTCTGACGATAAGGAGATATTTGGTCGAAAGTAACACCAAAAGTATTGATATCACCTTCCTGCTTCACTTCAAAACGCAGATAATTAACCTTATGCCAAGCGTCAATAGGCAACCACTGACCTTTATTATTCTCATACACCGGCTGAACACGATATGTTCCCGGCACCATATCGTTATTGGTGGCGAAAGTGAAACTTAAAGACTTGGACGAAGATATACTAACTGTCTTACCGCTTGTCGTATATACCACCTCATCGTTGTCATTGATTACTTGCAGTGCCACCTTGCCTGAGAAACTTTTTTCACTATAATTTTTCACCGTCATTGAAGCCGTTATCTGCTCACTATTTCCATACTGCACGGTAGTCTTGCTTAAAGAAGGATTGCTATATGATGAGGTGCTAACATACAACAGGTAGTAATCGGCTGCCACATAAGTGTTCTTGTCAGGCACTATATTGACGATGGCGTCTTGACCATAAGAATAGTCACGCGAACCGGCACCTGCACCACCGGTAGAAGGCTTAATAGCATCCAAAGTATAATAACCGTCAGCATTTCCGCTCCAACCGAAATTAAAATAGAACTTATCATCGCTATCATAACCGCACATTACAAAGCAGTGTCCACTGCCACCGCTCGCACCGCTGCCGGAATAAATAATGGGACGACCGGCATTCAACTCCCTCTTCATCAGTTTGGTCCATTCAGTCTTCTCGGAGAAATCGTCGCGACTGACCTGCTCCATAGTATTCTTATAGCGGAAATGGTCACGCAGTGCCGTATATGAGGAGCGGTATTCATCTGTTTTAAGAACAGTATAAGCACCGCTACCGCCTGCGTTTATATTGTTATACATCATATCAATAGCCACGCCACAATGATACATCAGCGTAGCCACAGCCTTTATCTCCTCATCACTACTACCTTCGTACGTCAGTTGTCGAGGCATCTTCGACCATTGGTATGTTGTTGCACCGAAATTAGCACTCTGTACACCGAAATCGGGACGGCTTTCGGGAGTATAGGAATGACTACCCACACCCTTGTCAGGCCATTCCCAATACCTCATCACCTGTGCCATTGCCGTTGCCACACAACCTACAGGCACATTCAGCGTATAAGTTTCGTCACCGTATGTTATTTTATCTTCCGGAGTATAGAAATTATATGTGTTCTTCACATTGATATACTCTTGCGCCTGATCCCACAGCGTGGAGATAAGCGGTGCCACAACCACACTCGTTTCCTGTGATTGATTACTCATCAGCCGCTGCCATGCCTTCTTCGTTTCCTCACTCGGCACAACACCGTCTGCCACAGCGTTGGTTATAGAAGTCTTATAACCGTTCAACCATTCTTTCAGTTGTACCGGCATATCCTTCTCTTTGCCCACAAACGACTTCTCGCCATACGCCAATACAGGCATTGCCACATCGTCTGCCGCCACAATAACGAATCCTCCCGACTCGGTTTCAAACACATAGAACGCATCTTGTTCTTTTTGCTCAGCCATACGCGCTATACGCCTTCGCGCGGGAGCGTCAGCCACATCGGACTTAACCGACACTTGCAAGAACTGTTCTGCCACTTGCTGCGCCACCTGAGGACGCACAGGAGCAGCCATAAGAGTTGATATGCTCAAGCATATCCCCATAAAAAAGATAAGTAAAGATTTTTTCATAAAGTTGTTTTTCATTTTTATTCTTCCCAAAAACGGGCAAAAATAATACTTTCTTTTTATTGAAAAACAAATAATTGCGAATTATCGTCAAAAAAAACGACACCCACCGATTTCAAAAAAAACATTTTTTCTTTTGTGCATTCAAAAATAGGCATTACTTTTGCGCGCTCTTTTGAAGAAAGAGACGGGATGTGGCGCAGTCCGGTAGCGCAACGGTCTGGGGGACCGGAGGTCGCAAGTTCAAATCTTGTCATCCCGACAACGGAGGGATGAAATCGCAGAGTTCCCGACAACGGAGGGATGAAATCGCAGATTTCCCGACAATAAAGCAGAGCGTAACTCTGCTTTTTCTTTTACAAAACATAATCCGATTTCTTGATATTGTGATGTTTCACCTAAAAAAAGATACTACTATGAAAGAAAAAAGTTTAATTTCCGCTCTGCTGCTTGCTCTTGGCATTGCTTTGGCAGGTTTTTGTATTTATGAGGGTATTCACCAAATTGCAGTCAAGGATCGTACCGTTACGGTGAAGGGCTTGTCCACGCGTGATGTGAGAGCCGACTATGTCGTTTGGCCCATACGATTTGCCATCAGCGGCAACGACCTGCGCGACCTGTATGAACAATCTAACATTCTGGAAAAACGTGTCCGCAAATTCTTCACCGACAAGGGCTTCAACGCTGAAGAGATCTCGATCGGTATCGCTAACATAACCGACCATAACAACGAGTACTACTCCGAACGCCGTCCCGCCTATCGTTATACGATGGAGAACACACTGATTATCTCCACCAAAGACGTAGAGCGCGTTATAGCCAATCGCGGTTGCCTCAGCGAACTGATGAGCGAAGGCGTTATACTCAATAGTTACCAATGGGATATGGATTATCAATACAACGGTTTGAGCGACTTGAAACCGGAGATGATTGAAGAAGCAACCAAGAATGCACGTGCCGTGGCACAGAAATTTGCAGACGACTCACAATCGTCATTAGGCAGTATTCGCCATGCCTATCAAGGTCAATTCACTATCGAAGACGATAGCAACCAACCGTGGATTAAGCACATACGCGTGGTTACAACCGTCGATTATAACTTGAAATAACACTTGACCTGTTCTCTAATAGAAATAAAGAGAAAAGACGTGCTTAATTGAAATGCCGCCATTCGGCTATAAATTCGGCAACATTATCAAAATGTTGCTGAATTTGTTTTAGTTGTTCGTCTGAACTATTCCACCACTTGATTTGCAGCAGTTTTTCTATCGTTTGCTCGTCAAAACGATACTTGATTATCCTTGCCGGCACACCTCCCACTATGGCGTATGGAGGCACGTCTTTACTAACCACCGCACCTGCACCGACAACGGCTCCGTCACCTATCGTAACGCCGTCCAAAACGGTTACATTAGCACCGATAAAGACATCGTTACCGATAGTGGTTTGCCTATGCTCCGCCTTTTTGCCTCTATAAAACATAGGGTGCGTACTGATGCCGGTGGTAGGATGGATACCCAACCCGCAGCAGAAATTAGGACCAATGGAGCAGAACTTACCGATAGTCGTATTGGCAACTTGTGCGTTCTTGGCGAAATACGAGTAGTCGCCTAATTGCACATTGTGCAAATAATACGGCTCAACTGCGTATGCTCGCTTCCCGAGAGTGGTGTGACTTCTCTCTGAACGCACCAAAGAGAACCCCGTCGTCTTATCTTTGGGTATGATAGGACTATTGAGCCACTTACCTAACAGTGTTTGTATATAGTATTTCAATGATTTCATTTTCTAAAATAGTATGTTTAACAATGCGCTTATATTTGTTTTGTCATTTTTTCCATAAAAACAGATGGTGTTTTGTTACTTTTTCTTAAAACTGATTGCATTGATTATCTTGTTAAAGAATGCTTTTCTACGTCGCTTATTATACCATCTGCCTTGGTAAAAAGCATATATCTCATGTGCTGCTAGTTTGTTTTCGCGGATAGGAATGCGTTTCACTCTTATCGAATCAACAGGAATAACATCAAACTTATCTGTAGGAGTACAATTAGTGGCATCCTCAATAAATCCAGTATTATCCACTAATGACTGTCCCGGATATAATGCCAAGCCATGGTTATTAAGTAGTGCCGCATGCCATTTTACGTACCAAGTCTTAAGTTGTCCAGAATAGTTTGCTTCTAATTGCCGTTGCAAGAAATTTCCGCCAAACGAATTAAACTCTTCCCATCGGTTTTCCCATTGGTGATATAACTTCACTGTATCATCATCATAGTATTGCCATGCACGTTTCCATGTAGCCCAACCCCATGGGCAAGGAGCCTTAAAGAAAAAAGTATCAGATAGTGGCAAACGATGAGGCCACATATAGCCGGATATGTGCATCACTTGTTCGTCATCTTTATACATATCGAGTGCCTCATTCATAAATTGAAGGAATCCTGAAGAAGTAACAATATCATCCTCCAAAATAATGACGCTACCATATTTATTAACTATTTCAGTAACAGCACTAACTATATTAGCCTTCAGGCCAATGTTACACGGACGTTCAATGACTGAAA
Organism: uncultured Bacteroidales bacterium; assembly: GCA_947167395.1. Lineage (GTDB taxonomy): Bacteria > Bacteroidota > Bacteroidia > Bacteroidales > Paludibacteraceae > Colicola. Next base: position 5,155 of record CAMVHW010000018.1, on the reverse strand, counting down.
CAGATTGAAATCCGGCAACAGAATGAGCTACCTTGCGATTCTCAAGAATACGTTCAACTTGTTCTTTAGGAGCATTCTCTTTCGCACCATCACAAAAGATAAATAATTCCGACTCATTAGCCAAATTATTTTTAGCTAAAGCATTTAATGTCCGTTTCAAGTGAATAGGACGATTATATGCAAATACTATGATAGGGGCAAGATTCATGTATAATGTATAATATTTTATTTCAATGTTTTTTTATAAAACCGGAGCATGTCTTTCAGCATTTCATCCGTATAATAGTTCATCACATTGCCTTGCGGGGTGAAAGTTAGTTCGCCAAATAACACTTTTCCTTCCACCTCATACAAATCTACGCGGCAATAGGGGAAATCCTTGCTAAGGATTTGCGCAATTTCCAGCATGCGCTTATAGCACTGAGGCTTTGGTATCTCGCGGCGTTTTGGATGCCATCCGGGACGAATACCATCCGTAAGTTTCCAATCAATGTCATAGTGATCCAGATTCATATGATGAGTTCCAACTACTCTATCTGAAATAGCCAAGCACCCATACACTTGACCATGCATACAATGAAATTTATAATCATTAATTGCTGATGAATCTAAACTATCTAAGTATTTTGTGATTACCAACTTATGCGGTATTTCGCTATACTGCCACTCGCTCGAAGATAAACCAAAGTCAGTAATTGCCATCCATTCATCAAACTGCTTGCGCCATTTCTCTATATCTGCTAATTCTTTTTTCTTATCCTTACAAATCCAGATATGTCCACAGCCGAAGTTTGACTGAATAACAAATTGATTCGGCAGTTTGTCAAAATCAATCACATCAAACGAGTCGAACACCCCATAAGATGGAATCAGTATATCTTCGAGTCCTTTGCTTGCTACATACTCACGCACACGATATTTATCCGCGCATTGTACACGGAGTTTGTGCTGGATTGGATCCTTATAAGCCTCTAAACTGAGTTTCATCAACTGATGGTTCATATCCTGCGGATGACAAAGATTCAAGCGTTTGCCCAACCAGTTTTCATAGAACATCTTCATGTGCGTTTTTAGACAGTGACGCGCAGTAAAGACCGAAAGCTTATGGTTATTCATTATCGGACGAATAATCTTTCGTCGAAGAAGAATATAATAATGTTCTAATGATTTCATTTTTTAGCTTTATTTTATCTTCACAATAGTTCATTAAAATTTTAATAAATATTTTATATTATGGCAGTTAAGTACTACCTGACTATTTGATTCAATAGTTAAGTTGACTCTGACTAAAAGCCTTAAAAAAGTGCTCTTTGATGTAAAAATTTTTGCCTAAAAACTTGTGTAAAAATGCCCTTCGTAGTCAGAAATCAATCAAGGCATCTTTCAAGTCATTTTTCCTCGATGTCATAGTTGGAGTCTTAACGAACTATTGTTAACTCATTCATAAATCTTAAAACAGTAGTTCTTCTTCTGCCATTTCTTGAGGCTCGCGCGCTTTCATAAACATCACGAAATATACCGGCAAATATAGCACTTTCTTCTTCAACATAACTTCACGTTCATTCGATAAAACCACAGCCTCACCTATTCGGTATTCAGAATTGGACAGCATCGTATTCAGCGCACTATGAACCCGATAATCCTTACCAGATTTAACTTCCACAGGCAAAACTCGGCATTTGTCTGAATCATCCACTATATAGTCCACTTCGCCCTTGGTCTTGTTGTCATAATAGAACAACGGATGTCCATGCGCGAACAACTCCTGTGCCACCACAGATTCATAGACTGAACCTAAATTCACGCTCTTCTCAGTCTCCAAAATAGCTTTTATTGACAACTTGTACAATTTTGCCGTTAGTAGTCCCACGTCGTTGTAATACAATTTCAGCAAATTCTTATGAACTGACTCCGACAATGGATAATGAGGATTAGAAATTGCGTTCACAGCCAATGCTATGCCGGAGGATACGAGGTATTCAAACTCTTCCGAATAGTTCTCAAATCGATCGCCTTTCTTATCTTGGATATTCTTCGCTACTACACGTTTTTTCTTATTCTCCATCTGCGATGAAATCATATCGTATATGCGTCGTATATGCAACTTACGCTCCGCTTCTTGTTCGTATTTGGCTGCATCCTCCTTGTACAAATCCATAATGGCATCTTGCACCTCTCGAACATTGGCAATATTATGCGAATTGAGATATTCGTTCACCACATCCGGCAATCCACCGACCAACAGATAGCGTTGGAACAGCGATAACAAATAAAGATGCATATCCTCCGACAAACTTTCACATTTGTCATAACATTCTTTTAGATACTTCAAAGCGTCTTCTCCTACCCCATTTGCTATCAACCATTCCTCAAAATCCAGTTGATACATCCGCTTTCGTATCAGACTCCCTACCGGTATGGATGTTGTTTTTCTAAGTGCAATACCTAACAAACTGCCGCTGGCGATGAAACGAAACTTATGCTCTTCGCGAAAGAACTTCAATAAAGTCAGATATTGCGGATAATGCTGTATCTCATCTAAGAAAATCAACGTATCAGCGTAACTGCCTAACCGAATTCCGGAAATAGCACTAAGACGGAGGTAGAAATCTTCGGTACTATGGATGTTCTTAAATAGTTGAGCCCCTTCATCATCTTTCACGAAATTCAGTTCAATGAAGTTAGGATAAATCTGCTTCCCGACCTCACGAATAATAAAGGATTTACCTATCTGCCTGGCTCCTTCGATGAGCAATATCTTGTCATTCTCGGACTTAAGATACTCCTCAATATAACTCGAAATTTTACGAAACAACATAGATTTTACACTTTTCTATCATTTTTCACGCCACAAAATTACACTTTTCCATCAAATTTCACAATGATTTTTTACACTTTTATAACTTTTGTATATTTTTCACTCATTAAGTCTAAAAGATTTTTAATTAAGTGTTAAATATCCCTTGTCAACCAAAATAATTTCCAAATCAAAGAGGCTCTACTCTCACCCGCAATCTTGGCTTCTCTATTGATTAGCCACTGCAAAGTATCTGCATAAAACATTTTAATATTCTCATCAGGAGTTATTCTATACCATTCCGATGCAATATCGTATGAAATCTGAAATTGTGTTTCCTCACTTATCATAGACGAAATACCACCTTTATGCCGCGTATAAACACCACCTTCAAATGCAAAAAGATATCCTTTCCCTTTTGTTAGAAGATTATATATTTCCTGCATATCGCGATAGTATTTATACTTATCTCTCCAGTGAATATCAAACATAGACACCCAGAATAACATACTTAGCGGTTGCGTGTACCAATCCTTAAAAAAACTTCTTTTGTTATTTCTACTCCATTATGATTGCCAAGGATTTTATTACAAATATCTTCTCTATACTCATTAGTGTAAACATTATGATGCTTCACCCGATGGAAACAAACAGAATACTCTGAATGAGCATCCATGAATTCCACTTGTTTTTGAATTTTATTTGAATCTGTCCAATAGTCATCTCCTTCGCAATAGGCAATGTATTTTCCCTTTGCGCGGTTGTAGTTATAAAAATCCACTTATACTCCTTTTGAATACTGATTTTCTTCTTCATAAAGGGGAAAATCAAATCCGGATATTTGGCAGCATACTCTTTGATGATTTCTGTCGTCCCATCCGTGGAACAATCATCATGGATTAGTATCTCGCACCAATCACTCATCTAAGCTGCTTGGGGAACGCATGAGGGCGGTTGTTGCATCAAGAAACCATCCAATGCCTTACGGATAAACGGAGCATGGTTGTAGGTTATACAACAGATTGATACTAATATGTTTGAATTGTTATTTGTCATTAGTCATTTGTTTACACAAGCGTGTACTCCTTTAACAACTACTTAGTTCTTTCTTTTCCGTTATGCATCAGCACATCGATAATGGACAGGTTAGGTTCAAAACTGTTATCTGAACATTTCTGTTCATATTGTATTTCACAATAGTTCGTTAAAATTTTAATAATAGTTTTATATTGTGGCAGTTAAGTACTGTCGGACTATTTGATTCAACAGTTGTGTTGGCTCTGACGAAAAGCCTTCAAAAAAGTGCTTTTTAATGTAAAAATTTTTGCCTAAAAACTTGTGTTACACTGCCATTCGCAGTCAGAAATCAATCAAGGCATCTTTCGTGTCATTTTTCCTCGATGTCATAGTTGGAGTTTTAACCATCGGCGGAAGAATAAATTTTCTTCAACCGACACGCTACTGCTAGTCGTGCGAGCAACGATTCCGACAGAACATCCGAAAGAAGTTTGACTGGATTGCGTTCAATCAGTCTTTCGTCCAAAAGCAATCCGGGCATAGGTATACTATCGCCATTGATCCGAGTTTTGTTTCCAAAAGGGGAAAAAAGACACCCGGACTCGGTTACTTTTGGTCCGGCTGTGCTCAAGCGGTGAAGCAAGGTCTTGAGATACTCGGCATTGCATTAGTCGATGCCGACACTCGTGAAGCTTATGCCATACGAGCCGTGCAGACACTCATCCAACGTATCCATCGAGGACGCAGACCTAAGTGTGTGGCTCATATCGAAAGAGATTCGCTGGTAAGTCACTATCTAAAGGTACTTTATGACTTTAGAGAACAGTTGCTCCAACTGAGTAACATCATCGTTGCTGACGCATTCTTCTCTAAAGCGACCTTTGTTCAAGGCCTTGATACTGGGCTTTGAGTTGGTTAGCCGATTCAGGGATGATGTCCGTTTGCGTTATCTCTACACGGGGCCAAAGACAGGAAAGAAAGGACGACCGCAAAAGTTTGACGGAGACATTGACCTTACGAATCTCAAAGAGAAAGTCTTCACTACGGAAACTTACGATTGAGATGGCGCGGAGGTTACTATCCATTCAGCCATTGTCTATGCTGTGAGCCTGAAACGCAATGTGAAAGTGATGATTGTTGACTTTGACAATCCCGACAAAAAGACGCAGACACGAAAAGTTTTCTTCTCTACGGATTGCTCTATGCCGGCAAAGGATGTGATTGACATCTACCGCTCACGCTTCCAGATTGAGTTTCTGTTCCGTGATGCCAAGCAGTTTACAGGACTTTGTCATTGCCAATCGCGCAATACTGAGGCTATGGATTTTGCGTTTAACCTCT